>NZ_JAVJTO010000122.1:0-57097 GCF_040220235.1 Coleofasciculus sp. B1-GNL1-01 | reverse complement strand
CAGGGTAAGAGCATCTAAATTAGGCTTGACATAAGGAGTCAGAGGAATTTAAGGTAGAGTCAATGAAACACGAGGAAAGAACTCGAATCATATAATCGTTATCCATAGCAGTCCGTTTCATTTTTTGTCGGAGACTACGTTGGTAAGTTTGTTCACGATTGAGCGCATTGAGAGCAATGCGTCGGAGGAGAGAAAAATTCCGGGGACTGTGGAAGGAGCGAATCCGACAAGCATCTGGGAGCGAAAGTACAATCCAGAGTCCAATGAGCCTGGTTTTCAATACCCCAATGTTTGCGGATAGCTCGACCTAAAAGTAGGGCGTCACTGTGTAAAGAAGTCAGATAAAACTGAACATCACGAGTAGTGTGATTCCAAAGACGGCGAACCCGGATAACCATAACAACACTTTGAATTCCTACCCAAAGTCGGGGTTGGTAAAGTTCGCCAATAGCCGAAGCCGGAACCGACCAGACTTGACGGATTTCCGTGCGATAATGTCCTTTTTCAATACGTTGATCATAACTGACATCAATGCCTTTAAAATTCTGTGCCGAAGCTTGTTCAAACCATGTTTTAACCTGGTGGTAGAGAGTCGGATGATTTGCCTTGAGTGCCAGGACATAATCCGCTTTCTTTTCGATAATCTTTTGAGCAATTTCGGTTTGAGTCCCCATCGCATCAATGGTGATAATAGCATCGGTGATATCTAGTAATTCTAATAAGGCAGGAATAGCTGTAATTTCGTGTTTATTTATCTTCCACTTTCATCTGTGCTAATACCAAGTTTTGTTCACTTGCCCAGGCACTAATCATATGTAGTGCTGATTTTCTTTGATTTCGGTCGTAAGAACCCCGAATTGTTTTTCCGTCTATGGGAATTATCTCTCCTCCCATCTTGGTCACCAGAGTTTCTACCCATTTGAGAAAGCAACGATTCAATTCTTCTGGGTTGATGAACTCAAATACCCGTCGGAAAGTGTCATCGGACGGGATTCCGTTTGGTAGTGCTAAAAATTCTTCTAACCACTGCTGCTTACTGATGCCGTAATTCTCAATATCTTCCCACCCTTGCGCTCCGGCGATGACGGCAAGAATCGCAATCACTAAAATATCGGTGAGTTGATGTTTCTTTGTTCGCTCTACTCTTGGATCTCTTATGGAGCGAAAAATTTTTGACTAAACTCTGTTGAATAACTTCAATTGAGACGGCTTCTTTTGGCTTTGGCTGATGACGATTACTTTTCTTGGCTTGATCCGATTGAGTTTCAAATCCTTCAGACATAAAGCTTCATTCCTGGAGTTTCAAGGGTAAGCGCATTGCTGTAATCTCACTTATGCAAGCTAGCTATGTCAAGTACATTTTTTATCGGTTTGCTTGTCCAAGTCAGGTTGACCTATATCAAGGGCGCGATCGCTTTCCTCTTCCTCTTGCTCCACCATGACCGCCCAACCAAGTTTTTGGTTCACCCCGTCAGGGGCGCGATCGCTTTCCCCCTTCATCTTCCTCCATAATCACCGCCTGATCACCGTTTTGGCTTACCCCGTTAGGGGCGCGATCACAAACCTTTCTGAATCTCAAATGACTTTGGCTTTTGTCAAGTACAATTTATACCAAATTAGATGAGCTTACCCTGGCTCCCCATCCAGGAATGCGAATTTTTAGTCCTTTAAAGTCAGTTGAACGATTCATTTCTTTGTTGAACCATCCACCCATTTGGATACCCACCGCACCAGCCGGAAATGCGATAATGCCAAAGTCAGCATAGATCTGATGCATTATCTCTAAACCGCCCCCATAATGTAGCCAAGCATTTTGTTGATACGTTGTTAGTCCAAAGGGAACAGAAATGCTAAAGATTAAGGTGGGATTTTTTTCAAGGTAATACAGCACCGTGGTATGACCACACTCAACCGTTCCCGCTTTAACCGCATCAAATACCTGTAATGGGGGAACAATTTCACCCGCCGGATAGGGAATAATCACAAACCGTCCATTCGTCGCCACCTTGACTCGTTGACAAAGTTCTTCCACCGCATTAAAGGTAATATCACTTTTGAGCCAACTGGTTGCCATGCGCCATTGAATCGCGGGTTGAGTTGGTGTAGAAGCTTCAGGTTGAGGAGTACTTTGAGTTGAGGCTACTGTGGTGAACCCTGCTGTTCCTAGCACAGCATTTTTGCAGAAGTTTCGGCGCTTCATGGTTAGAATACCCATTGAGTTTGAATGGATGGGATCAGGTGAAAGACGCGATCGCGACATTGCCCTCTGCGTAAAAAAACATAATCATGTAACTCTAATCCATCAAATAGGAAAATTATCATAACACTTTCATTACAGTAAGTAGTCGGACAAAAGAAAACGGTACTGTATTAAATGCAAGTAAATCGCCTTCAAACCCTTACTGTTCCCTGTTCCCTAATCTCAACCGTTAACTTTAATTGTGTCCACCCACTTATCAACCAATAAATCTGCCCCAAACCGTACCACATCCGTACAAGGTAAACCTGTCTCATCCTGAACCTGGGCGATCGCGTCTTGTGCTTTCTTCTCTGGCAAATGCGCCGTATTTAAGGCAATTGCCACGACTGGAATTGGTGCAAACGCCCCTCCCGCCCTCGCCACAGTTTCATAGAGGTGAATCACCTCCCGTAACGGTGGAATCGCCACATCCGGGCAATGGCGAATATGAGTTTGTCCAGCGCGATGAACTACGATTAACCCTGTCGGTTGTGTGCCTCGAATTAGGGGTAAGGTTGCTGTAGAACCAGGATGAATCAGTGACCCCTGTCCTTCTATCATTAATAACTCATAATCCTTGCCAAATTTCATCACGATTTGTTCAACCGCACCCGCCGCAAAATCAACCCGAATTGCATCTAAAGCAATACCATCTCCAGCAATCATTAACCCCGCTTGCCCGGTTGCCAAAAACTTAGACTTGATTCCCTGGCGACAAGCGGCGCGATGGAACTCAATACTGGTAGACATTTTTCCCACACTCATATCCGTGCCAACCGTTAAAATCCGTTGACAAGACAGCGATCGCGCTTGGGCTTTGCCAATCCCTAAACCCTGGGGTTCCTGACGAATATCCCAAATTTGTTGATTCGGTTGAAGTAATTCCTGTAACTCTGGATCAGATGCCATGGGCGTATGCAAGCCGTTATAAACGGAAAGTCCAGCCGCGATTCCCTGCTTAACTTCTTGCCACCAAACCTCTGGCAACCGTCCCCCCGATGGGGCAATTCCAATGGCTAATATAGTCGGATTGTAGGCGAGGGCTGAACTGACTGAAGCCACAATCGGTGCAGTACAATTAATTCCAGTTAAGTCCGATAACGACTCTCCCGCACAGTCTTGATCAATCACCGCCACCACCGTTGCTTCCCCATACCGTAGCAGCGTTAATCCGGTTTTGCCGTGATCGCCGCGAATCCCTTCATGTAATAAAATAGCGACGCGCTGATCACTCGTCAGATACATGGCGTTGTACTCCCAATCCTGATAAATTATTCGGTATCAATCGTCCATCTTGCAGTGTCGCCCCGGTGAAGGGATCGTCGGCTAAATTTAAATGGCTGTCTAAATCTAGATAATCGGCGAACGAGGATAAATGAGAGGCGGCGGTATTGGCGAGGGTACTATCGGAATAGCAGCCATACATCACCTGTAATCCACAGGCTTTAGCCGTATGTACCATCCGCAAGGCTTCAGTTAATCCACCGGATTTCATCAATTTGATATTAATCCCGTGAACGCAATTCGCCAAAGGTGGAATATCCTCACTGGTAAAGCAGCTTTCATCCACGAAAATAGGCAAAGGCGATCGCGAATACAGGTGAGGTAAATCCGCCTCTTGTCCGGCGGGAAGAGGTTGTTCGACGTATTTAACACCCTGTTGGGCTAACCAGTCGCACATTTTCACAGCGTCGTCTATACTCCAACCGCCATTCGCATCAACGGTTAATTGGGCTTGGGGGGCGACATCTCGGATAGCTAATACCATTTCGCGATCGGCTTCAATTCCGTCAGGGGAACCAAGTTTAAGTTTAAGCACATTGCCCCCCGTAATCGGTATCCAATTTCGCACTCGTTGTTTGACGGCTTCCGGTGTACCAATTCCTACCGTGGCGGAAATTGGCACAATCCGATGACGATTACATCCCCACAATTTCCATAAGGGAACGCCTAAGTGTTTTCCCAACCAATCCTGTAATGCGATATCAATCGCCGCCCTAACCGCCGATGGTGCATCCGCATCGGCTAAGACTCGTTCAATTTTCTGGCGTTCCCAGGGGGTATAGGCTTCTAATGTCGGTATCACTAACTCCAGTGCATCCAACAACTTCTGAGTCGTTTGGGGAGTTTGATTTGAGGGATGGGATGGAGTCGCGATCGCAAAGGGAGAGGCTTCACCCCAACCCTCTATCCCCTGATGTTCTAGCCGCACCCAGATATTGGTGGTGTGGGAGGTTGTACCGCGACTAATGGTTAAGGGAAATCGCTTGTGAACAGTAAAGGGTTCTAGGCTAAGGCGCATAATCCAAGGGGGGTTTGGGGAACAGTAAGCCCATACTAGGTTATGGTACTGGAATTTCGTGATCTCAACCGGAAGCCGATGGGGTAACGGGCTTAAAGCTTGGCTTGACAGCACTTCAGGTAAATCTGTAGGGTGCGTTAGTGAAGCGTAACGCACCACTCACCGTTAAAGACTTTGACTGATTTATAAGGATATTTTGGCGATCATTCTTAAGAAACCTTCCTCCATTTTGAGTAAGGGCGGGTTTTGCTGAAATATTATTGGTGAGACTCGAAATTAAATGGCTAAACCCGCCCCTACAAGCCTCCACAGGTTTTTCTCTTGAGATGGGATACCCAAGCTTGACGTTATTCAAAAAATCTTGATAGTCCCGCCCCTGTACACCTCCACCCCTCCGCACCTCCACCCCCCACACCCCGAACGTTTAACCGGGGGGCCACTCCATCTGGCGTCCGCCTAAAATGTGTAAATGTAGATGATCCACGGTTTGACCACCATCAGCACCGTTGTTGATCACCACCCGATACCCTTGATTCAAACCCACTTGTTCAGCCACTCGCTTGGCGGTTAACAGCAGATGCCCCATAAGGGCGTGATCGTCGGACTCCGCTGCCGCTAGCTGGGGAATCGGTTGTTTGGGAATGAGCAGAATATGAACGGGGGCTTTGGGTGCAACATCCTTGAACGCTAGGACTAGATCATCCTCGTAAACAATGTCAGCCGGGATTTCCCGACGGATAATCTTGCTAAAGATTGTCTCACTCATGGCTAATCGCGGTTTTAGTCTAAATGCTTCATTAGAAAGTAGCATACAGGAACCAAAACCACCTAAGATCGAGATAGAGTAAACAATTTGGGAGAAACCTCTCTAATTCAACCGCATCGGTTTTCTATAATTTATTAGCCTTCAACGAGAGTGCATGGCATTCTCAATATTGGAACAAGACGTTAGTCAGCTATGTCTATCGAGAAACTTCAGCCTGCTGAAAAAGCCGCCGTCGGTGTCTACATGCCTTATTATCAAGGCGCTAAACGCAATGCTCTCCCTCTGGCGATTAGTCTGTATCAACAGGGATCGTTAGAAGGAAATCGCCGCATTGAAGGCGGTGAGAGTATTCCCTTTGTGGCAACCTGGTTTGTATCCAAGCTACCTTCAGAACTCACTCGCTGCCGATTACAGTTTGACGGCAATGCCGAATTGAGTTATGAGGTAACGTTGGCAAATTCTGAATTTATTAATTACTTAATCGAAGTGATTTTGAATTTCAAGCGTACCCGCTTGACCGATTTTTCCCAGACATTTTATCGCAAACTACTACGTGACGAGTAAACTCAAGTGGCATTTTGAACGGAGGAGCGAAATTAGGGGTGACAAAATCCGTGAATTATTTACTAATCGGATCAACTGAAGCATATAGTGGCAAGTCCGCCATCATTCTGGGCATTGCCCATCAGCTTAAAAGTAAAGGACTGGATATTGGTTATGGTAAGCTCTTAGGCTGTACTGAGTATGCGAATAAACTGGATCGGGAAGGCGATGATGTACAGTTTATTCCGTCTATCTTAGATCTACCAGAAAAACGGGTGCGATCGCCTCTACTTTATCTGGATGATCAGACGATGCAGAAACGCTTGCGGGGTGAGGATTCGACAAATTACCGTGAATCGCTGAAGTCTTATCTCCAGCCGCCGATTGGTGATTTAATGGTACTCGAAGGACCGAGTACCCTGTATGAAGGGAATCTATTTGACCTGTCGTTACTGGACATTGCCCAAGAAATAGAGGCTTCAATTATATTAGTCAGCCGTTTTCATTCGGTATTACTGGTGGAAACGCTGCTATCTGCCAAAAACCAACTTGGCGATCGCTTACGGGGAGTTGTGATTAATGCGGTTCCGGCTGATCAACTGGACATCGCCCAATCCACTGTCCAACCGTTTCTAGAGGCGCAAGGTATTCCTGTATTAGGGATGTTACCCCAAAACGATTTACTCCGCAGTGTTACGGTGCGAGAATTGATTCATCAACTCGATGCCCAAGTGCTTTGCCGTCCGGATCGGGTGGATTTATTGGTTCAAAGTTTGACCATTGGCGCGATGAATGTCAACTCTGCCCTAAAATATTTCCGCAAAGGTAAGCACATGGCAGTCGTCACCGGAGGCGATCGCACGGATATCCAAATGGCAGCCCTGGAAACTTCAACCCACTGTCTAATTCTAACAGGGCAGATACCACCTCAACCGTTAATTGTCAACCGGGCTGAAGAACTAGAAATCCCCATTTTATCGGTGGATCTCGATACCCTCACCACGGTGGAAATTATCGATCGCGCGTTTGGTCAAGTACGCTTACGCGAATCTATTAAAGCCCAGTGCATCCAACAGCTTATGACAGAACATTTTGATATTGAACGGTTGATGAATTTGCTGGGTTTAGAAGCACCTGTATCAACGCATTAATAATTCATCATTTGTCATTTGTCCTTAGTTTTTAGTCATGAATCTGTCTACCTTGCTACGGCAGATTTTTTGTGTTTTTTTAATCGTGAATTTTAAATTGGCTGGCTTAATGGTGACCCATCACTGAATACAATCTCATGAGGTTAGATTTAGAACGATTTTTCGCGGCGTGTAATCCCAGCAAAACTTTAAACATGAAAAATGCTGAGGATCGCGAGTATTACATCGAATTTGCTGGAGTGCGGGGTGGTAAGGCAATTGAAGCCCTAAAACGAACGATCGCACGGCTATCCCCTAACGAACCTACCTGTCAATTATTCACCGGACATATTGGCTGTGGCAAGTCTACAGAGTTATTGCGGTTAAAGATGGAGTTGGAGGCTTTAGACTTTCATGTCGTCTATTTTCAAGCCACAGATGATTTAGATGTCGCGGATGTTGATATTACCGATATTCTACTCGCGATCGCCCGCCAAGTGAGTGCCAGTTTGGAATCGAGTCGGGTGGCGCTACAACCGGGTGGATTTAAGGCGTTTTTACAGAAAACCATTGATGTGCTACAGACACCGATAGAAGTGGGAGGGGAAGCCAAAGTTCCGGGGATTGGTACGGTTAAAGCGAGTACCGAGGGCAACTTTGAAGTCTCCCTTCCCGATGAAATTGCCAAACTTACGATCAAAGCCAAAAATAGTCAGCAGATGCGTTCCAAACTCAGACAGCATTTGGAACCCCAAACCAGTCAAATTTTAGAGTATATTAATCAGGAAATCCTCGAAGTTGCTATTGCCCAACTCAAGCAACAGGGTCAAAAAGGATTAGTTGTCATTGTCGATAACTTAGATCGCATTCCCAATCAAGAAACCGCCGCCTCCAGCAAACCACTTCCTGAATATATTTTTGTCGATCGCGGCGAACAATTAAGTCAACTCAATTGCCATTTGGTGTATACCCTTCCCCTATCGCTAATTTTCTCCAATTTACGAGAACCGTTAAAGAATCGTCTCGGAAATGGTCGTAGTCCGATTGTTTTATCCATGGTGCCAGTCTTCTCCCGTGATGGTCAAGATCATCCGGGAGGAATCGCGCTGCTGCGACAGATGATTTTAGCCCGGGCGTTTCCAGATGCGACAGCCGAGGAACGTTTAGCAAGTGTTACCAAAGTCTTTGATAGTCTTGACACATTAGACCGACTGTGCAAGATAAGTGGCGGTCATGTACGAAGTTTGTTGGGGATGTTTTATGCCTGTCTCCAGGAGCAAGATCCACCGATTTCTCGCCCGATTTTGGAAATGGTCATTCGCCAAGAACGGGATAGTTTATTGTTGGCAATTGATAATCATGAATGGGAGTTATTGTTTCAAGTGGTGCGGGAACAAAAGGTTAAAGGTGATCATGAATATCAAACCCTATTGCAAAGCTTATTTGTATTTGAGTATCAGGATGATCAGGGGAGTTGGTTTGGCTTAAATCCATTATTGTTTGAGACACAAAAATATCAGGCGTGGGTGCGGCAGAATGAGTAAAAGGGTAGGAGGGTAGTGGCGTACATTGGTGTCAACTTACGCTTAAACACAAAGCGATACCTTGATCTGACCCCTCCCTAACCCTCCCCAAAACAACCCCACCCTAACCCTCCCCTTAGTAAGGGGAGGGAACCGGGAGGGAACTGGAATGGCTTGGGTTTCCCCTAAAACGCCGGGAAGATTAAGGGGGATCATTTTCAAGGTAATAAGATTCAAACTCTCACAGGGAAAAGCTTTTCACCTGAAGTGTACACGGATAACCGACGTGCGTCCTATTTTAACCATCTAATCTATTCCCAAATTGTAGCTGGGTCACACCAGTATCTCTGCGGTAGGATTTATATATCTGTAGGGGCGAGTCGCTGAACTAAGGTCAATGGCACAACCGATTACTTTTACTGACTCGCCTTCTGCCTTCTGCCTTCTGCCTTCTGGTGCTAGGTTAATTAATTGCTATGAATACCCCAACCCTAGATCCCCTAGCCGAAATTGCCGCCTGTAACGATCAGGCATTAAACACCCTAACCCGATCGCTTACCCATTCGCGGGGACGATTTTCCTTGATTCTGGCGCGGTGTAACTATACCTGTTTGCGATCGCAGATTCTCCACCTGCTACACCAACGCTGTTCCCTCAACTTAGTTGAGTTATCTCTAGAGTCATCGGCGCAGACAATCTATACCGCAATTCACAATCAATTAGGGAATCAACAGCCTGATGCTGTATTGGTAACGGGGTTAGAGTCTGTCGGGGATCTGGATGACTTACTCATCGCCACAAATCAGGTACGCGATTTATTTCGCGATTTTCCGTTCCCAGTAGTATTTTGGGCAACCGATAAGGTATGCAAACGGCTGATTCGAGTCGCCATGGATCTCTACAATTGGGCAAGTCCCAAGCTGGAATTTGTGCTACCTGAACCCGCACTAAGGGCATTAGTCGAAGAAACGGCAGCTCAAGCTTTTGCTGATGCAGAAAACTTGACTTTAGATTGTAGTGAATTAGAGGCGATTCAGCAATCTTGCCACAATCAAGGACGAGACTTGCCGCCGAATTTTAATGCTATTTTATCTTTAACCCTGGGAGTCATTCACACCCGAAATAATCAAATCGATGAAGCCATTACTTACTATCAGCAAAGTTTAATCCTTTGGCAACAGCATCAGTCAGGAGAACGGGTGGGAATTGTTTCGCTGCATCTCGCTTGGGCGTATGCGCTGAAAGGGGAGCAGCATGAAGGGGAAATTCGCCAGTATGTTCAGCAATCTTGGCAGCACTTACATCAGAAAAACTGTACCGATTCCTTGGCACACCATAGTTGCAAATTAGGGGATTTACTGCGACAGGTGGGTGACTGGGAAAATTTACAACAGTTAGCCGAAAAAGCGTTAGTTTGGCATCAGCAGCAGGGAGATGTACAGAAAATTGCCCAGGATTATGGGTTTTTAGCCGAAGTTGCTTTAAATAAACATCAGTGGCGGGATGCCCAGACATTGGCGCAGCAGGGAATTGATGCTTGGCAACAGATATCAGAGTTTGAGATCAAACGGTTAGGATTGTGTTATTTTATTCTGGCACAATCCCAGCAGCACTTGGGTCAAGTAAAGGACGCGATCGCGACTTTAGCGACAGCAAGAGAGATGAGCTTAAATGCCACCATTCCCCTACATCAGTATGACCCAAAACTTTACGTTAACATTCTCCAAAACTTACGTACCCTGAAATTTCAGAACGGGGATTATTTAGACGCCTTTCATTTAAAATTAGAACAACGGCAAATCGAGACCCAATATGGCTTACGGGCATTTATTGGGGCGGGACGACTGCATCCGCCGCGACAGGTCATTCAGCCCGGTATTCGGGGAAGACAGCGGTTATCCTTATCCCAAATTGTCGCTTCCTCTGGACGCCAGAGGGATTTAGAGGAACTGCTGGAACGGATTCGACGGCGCGATCGCAAGTTGACGGTAATTTATGGGTCATCTGGGGTAGGAAAGAGTTCAATTTTGCAGGCGGGATTAGTTCCGATTCTGCAACAGACGTATTTTGAAGGACGGGATATTGTCCCTGTTTTGCTACAAGTTTATAAGGATTGGATCGGGGGGTTAGATCAGGGTTTAGTGGAAGCGTTGAAGAACGTGAACCGTTCTTCTATTTCCGCTAAGGATTCTCTGGATAGTCAATCTGATCCCCCCCCCGCCCCCCTTAAAAAGGGGGGAGCGAAGAAAGGGTTTGATGTTGATTTAATTAGCGATAATAACGTTAACATTACGAATAATAAGGATAACAAAGAAAATTCCGACTCCCCCCTTCCCTTGCAGGGAAGGGGGGCTGGGGGGGATAGGTCAACCCTATCAACCATTCTCAATCAATTGCGTCAAAACGAACACAGCCAATTATTAACTGTGCTAATTTTTGACCAATTTGAGGAATTTTTCTTTGATCACAAAGATCCAGCCAGCCGACGAGAGTTTTATGAGTTTCTGCACGAATGTATAGAGATTCGTTTTGTCAAAGTTATTTTATCCCTGCGGGAAGACTATATTTATTACCTATTAGAGTTAAACCGCACAACCCCGTTAACTAATATTGACAAAAATCACGAGCAGATTCTCTATTACTTAGGGAATTTTTCAGCCGCAGACGCCAAATCTGTCATCCAGAGTTTAACCGCGCGATCGCCTGTACCTTTTGAGCCAGATTTAGTTGATCAATTGGTGCAGGATTTAGCTAAGGATTTGGGAGAAGTGCGTCCGATTGAGTTGCAGATTGTTGGCTATCAACTGGAAACGGAGAAGATTACCACGCTGAAAGAGTACCGAAAATATCAGTCTAAGGAGGAATTGGTTGAGGCGTTTTTAGCCGATGTTGTTCAAGATTGTGGATCAGGAAATGAGCAGGTTGCCAAACTTGTCTTGTACTTACTAACTGATGAGAATAACACTCGCCCTCTAAAAACTCGTGCGGATTTAGAATTGGAGTTAGAGGTAAAGAGTACAACGCTAGATTTAGTTTTAGAGGTGTTAGTCGAATCAGGAATAGTCTTGAGAGTTCCGGCTATCCCGGATGATCGCTATCAACTGGTTCACGATTATCTCGTGTTATTTGTCCGTCATCAACAATCTGAGCGATTAATTAAGGAATTAGAGAAAGAGAGAGAACAACGGAAGCTGACGGAAGCCAAGCTGAACCAAGTTCTGAGACAACAACTCGAAGACACTCGCCGTTCATTAGTGTGGAAGGTGGGACTCGGCGTTCTTAGTGGGGCGTTAGCAATATTCTTGCCCTTTGTGTTACTGAATCAGAATGATAGCTATCTCAATTCTCGGATTACTGAAGCGAAAAGGCAACTTAGCTCAAACCAAGATTTAGAGGCGCTAGTTGAAACGTTAAAAGCTGGAAAACGGTTGCAACGTTGGTCAATTGGCGTTAAGCCTGAGACTGAAATTAAAGTGAAAGCGGCATTACAGGATGTGGTTTACAGTATCCGAGAAATGAATAGTTTTCACGGACATGGCGGTACGGTAACTTGTGTTTCTTTTAGTGCGGATGGTCAGTTAATTGCATCGGGTAGTGAGGATACAACGATCAAGATTTGGACTGTGGATAGTAGGGAAGTTGTTACATTCAAAGGACATCAGGATACGATTACCAGTATTGACTTTAGCCCAGACGGGAAATGGATTATTTCTGGAAGTGAAGACAATACCCTTAAGTTATGGCGTATTGAGGGCAAAGAACGTCAAGCGGTTGCTACGTTTACAGGACACAATAAACCTGTTACCAGTGTAAGCTTTAGCCCCAATAGTCAGCTAATTGTATCGGCGAGTGAAGACAAAACAGTAAAACTCTGGAAGCGTGATGGTCAAGCAATTGCCACGTTCAAGCATGATAAAAAGGTTAATAGCGTCAATTTCAGTTCAAATGGTCAGCTAATTGCCTCTGCTAGTGAGGATGAAACGGTAAAGATATGGAGTCAGGATGGTAAATTAATTAAAACTTTAAATCATGGTTCTTCTGTTGAGAAAGTATTTTTTAGTCCGGATGATGAAATTATTATATCTAAATCAACTCAAACTTTAAGATTATAGCAAAAAAATGGTTATTTTCTAAAATCTTATTTGTATCCCGGTGGAATGGCGGGTATTAAAAACCAAATATTTGCGTTATTTTACTATTCATTTTCTAAAAACAGTCAATACATACGATTACTTCCATTTTTTGATGAACAAAAAGCTAAGTCAAGATTATTGATAGGTCATAGAAATCTGGTCAGTAGTACTGACTTGAGTCCAGATGCGAAAATGCTGGTTTCTGGAAGTGAAGATAACACAATCAAATTATGGAATTTAGAAAAATCTAGTTTTGAGACTCCCAGACATATTGATTTAGGGAGTAGGGCAACTCATATAAATTTTAGTTTAAGTCATAATCTATTCGCCTCGACTACTACACTATATAATTCTAAATTAAGGAAAATTGAAAATACTGAACTAGAATTATGGAGTTTAGATGGCAAACTCTTAAGAAGATTTTCAGGAGAAAACTCAACAGTAATTTTCAGTCCCAGCAGTCCGATTTTTGCTGCTGCCAGTAGCAATAAGGTTTTACAAATTTGGAGCGGAAATGGTAAAACATTTACCCTTAAAGAAAGCAATATTGATGAAACAATTAGTTTAGGTACTAATGACATCGCGATAACAAATAATAATCATACACAACTGTTAAATAAAGATGGTCAATCAAAAATATTTCTCAAGGGGCATGAAGATCCTATATACTTGATCGAGTTTAGTTCTGATGGAAATATCATTGCCACAGCAAGTAAAGATAACACAGTTAAAATTTGGCAACGGAATGGCAAGTTAATTAAAACCTTGAAAGGCTACAAAGATAAAATCGAGAACATAAGTTTAAGTTCAAATGGCGAGATATTGGTTATTCATGATGGCGATAACACTGTAAAATTCTTCCAAAGAGATGGAACCCTTATTAAAACAGTTCAAGGATATGGTCGTCTTAATGTCAGGTTCAGCCCTGATGACAAAACTCTGGCTATTTTTGGTAGAATCTTATCTGATGATACTCAAACATTGACAATTTGGAAAATCGACGGCACGGAAATTGCCACGTTTGAAGTCGATGGATCGATTAAAGGTTTTAGTTCTGATGGCAGGACAATAGTCACTGAAGATGACAACAGTAAGCACTTCTGGGATCTAAACGGTACTTTGCTCAATACCTTTGACAAAGCAACACACGGCTACAGTCAAGATTACCGAATATGGTTTACTGTCAAAGATGATAAGACGTTACAACTTTGGCAGCATGATGGAAATAAAATTGCTACTATTAAAATTCAGGGTGAGTTACAGTACAAAAACTCATACAGTCGCTATTTACTTGGGTATCGTTTCAGTCCAGACAGTAAAATTATCGCCCTGCGAACTAACCAAAACACCGTAGAACTCTGGGAAACTGATGGCACTTTTATAAAAAGTATCCCATTTCAGATTGAGCGATTCTCTAACGAATATAAACCTGAACCCATACCCATGAATTTCAGTCCCAATAGCCAGACCTTTGCCATTCGCAGTGATGACAAAACCGTCAAACTCTGGAGTCTGAATGACAAAACAACTCTCTCATTCCCTCATGACTATCCAGTTACCAGTGTCAACTTTAGACCCGATGGTCAACTACTTGCTTCAGCAAGTACACGAAACGTCAAACTCTGGAGTTTAGATGGTAGATTACTGACAACCTTTGAGCGGATAGGCAGTCATGACGTGAGTTTCAGTCCTGATGGTCAACTGATTGCGGCTGGCGGTAATGACAACATTTCCGTATGGGATTCTGATTTGGATAAATTGCTAGAACGGGGATGTAATTGGGCGCGGAATTATCTCAAGCATAATCCCAAGGTGAAAGAACGCGATCGCACTCTCTGTGATGATATTGGCACTCACGAGTAAATTTTGGTTCGATGCGATACTTTGGTAAGGGCGCAAGCCTTGCGCCCCTACATTTACCTAACTCCTTGAAAGAAATAGCTTAACCTGAGATCCTCCAACAGCAGTGATCAAAGACAGTGCGATCGGTGCGCCTCTAGTCATTAAATCAATGGAAAAAAGTGGATTATGTGGCATAACTATAGCCATCATGCCGATGGATTGGTGTGCAGTATTTGTGGTTAATGATTTGAAGCTTCTGGATAGATGTGGAAATATCAAACTGCCCGGTTTTTCTAACTGTGACTCGACCAACATGAGTACCTGCGTTTTTCCCTTTGGGGACAGCAGCCTTTACCATATCCCCAGTCTGGAAGCCGTAAACCTTTTTCACCCTAGAACGAACAGCTAGCTCACCCTTGTTATTCACTTGAGGGAAACCAAACTTGGTGATATTGCACATCCGTCGATGCCCGTAACCTGTAGCCTTGATTATCAAAGGTTTGACGACTTTGACTATGACCCGGTGGGGTGTTGAACTGCCAACAGCTACCGCATCTCCCCAGTGAGTTTTTTCTAATCCCAGACGAATGCGATTAAACTTGGTTTGTCCACCCGTCCCAGTTTCCACGGGTAGCCCCGTGGCTTTGAGTCGCTCAAACAAAGTCCATCGGGTCGCATTAACAGCAGCAGCATCAACTAATGGCTTCTTAAGTTGAGCAAGAATCCGATTGAGAACACTTGGTTTGCCTGCCAAGAATTCTCGAATGTCTTGATTGCCTTTAGCTTGGTTGCACGGATTGCAGGCGATGGCTAGGTTGCTCACACGGTTACTACCGCCAAGCGAGCGTGGTTTGACGTGTTCGACTTCTAGTCGAGTGTCGGTTGCACCGCAGTAGACACAACACCGATTAAACTTTTCGAGGAGATACTCACGAACCTCGTAGCCAGCCAGCTCGCCCTGTTGATACTCGACGCCAGATATTTCTGAGTTCTGCATCTTTTGCAAATCGAACCTGACTAGCTCCTGGCTAATGCCCATGATCGGACAGACTCCTGATAATCGCCTTACCCAAGTCAATATATTTTGAACTCGACTGTTTAGAGATGGTGGCAACCATCCTTTGGGACGACGACGGTTATTAAACCGTGCTTCACGATATCTAGTTTTGCGATTGCGTCGTGATCGTCTCACTTGACGGCGGGTGGTAAGCGCATCTCGGATGGCGAAGCCCCTATGAGTTAATTCGGCTGCCCATACCACCACATTGCTTTTGAGGACGGCAATCCCTGTGACTTTCGCTCCTGGGTCAATTTTTAATCTGTATTCTGAGACTTGAGAGTCCTTCACTTGTGTGTCATGCAAAATGATGGTGAATGGAAAGCGACGAAGCACTGACGCTCTGCCAGTACGAAGCAACTTTCTTGCGCGTGCTGGGTGAGTAGGAGCGAGCGGTTTTTTATTTTTGTCCAGTACAAACACAAACATAAGTTTCAATCTCGGATTGCTCCGGTAACGTGTTCCTCGACAAAGTTAAAGAGGCTTGTTCGGTCAAAGACACTGGTTTAGCTCAATAAACCTGTTTAATCCTTGACGACAGGGCTACAAACTGGAAAGCATTCGTAGGTGTCTTGACCTCTTTAACGTAGGCTTTCAAGCCTCAGTCTGGCTATCTTGTCCACAGTTGTCCTGTGTTGAGCGGATAGCGCTACTCTGAAGTTGCGTTCTTATGTTTTACCATGAACTCTATCCTGGTTTTCGGTAGCATCAATATCGATTTAGTCACCAAAACTCCCCGCTTACCCGTCGCAGGTGAAACGGTGAACGGATCTGAGTTTTTTACCGCTTCTGGGGGGAAAGGGGCAAATCAGGCTGTCGCCGCCGCCAGACTGGGAATGATGACTCACTTGGTTGGGCGCTTGGGTGATGATGGGTTTGCGCCTCAATTGCTGGCAAATTTACAAGCCGCAGGCGTGCAGACAGATCAAATTGTACGGGATACTTCAGCGAGTTCTGGTGTAGCCGTAATTTTGGTAGATGAAACAGGCGAAAATCAGATTGTGATTACCGCAGGTGCAAATGGACAACTCAATCAAACTGATGTGGAACGCCTCAAACCCCTCTTAAGAGAAGCCAACGCCCTACTGATGCAGTTAGAAATTCCCCTAATTACCGTGGTTGAAGCGGCTAGAACTGCCCAGGATGCAGGGGTTCCGGTTATTCTCGATCCAGCACCTGCCCAGAATATTCCACCCGAACTCTACACCCTGGTTGATATTATCACTCCCAATCAGATAGAAGCCAGTCAACTTGTGGGTTTTGCTGTGGATAATCTGGAAACAGCCCAGAAAGCCGCGCCTATCCTTCAGCAACGAGGTGTGAAGACTGTAATTCTGACATTGGGGAATCAAGGTGTTTACTGTAGCACTCCATCTGAACGCTTTTTTGTGCCAGCCTTTCCAGTTCAAGTTGTTGATACCACGGCGGCGGGTGATGCGTTTAATGGCGCGTTAGCAGTGGCGTTGGCGGAGGGATTATCGATACAACAAGCCGTTGTTTGGGGCGCAGCAGCCGGGGCAATTTCGGTGACTCAAGCCGGGGCGCAACCTTCGCTACCAAGTCGCGAAGCATTGGAACGGTTTCTTACGCATGTAGAGACGTAGCATGCTACGTCTCTACACCAAATTCGTAGTGTTTTTCTCGTTGAGATTAACCACCAGCCACAGCAGGGACAATACTGACTTCATCGCCATCGCTGAGTTGGGTATTGGTGCCATCGAGAAAGCGAATATCTTCGCTATTGACGTAGAAGTTTAAAAAGCGGCGCGGCTTCCCTTGATCATCACACAAGCGTGCTTTAATCCCAGGACAATTAATTTCGAGAGAGTCCAAAAGTTCAGCAACATTGCCAGCGCTGCATTCAATCATTGCTTTATCGTTGGTGAATTTCTGGAGGGTGGTAGGAATTAAAACTTTTACAGCCATAGATTTGGAATCAGTGATTAATGGGTAGATGTTCGAGATGTTTCCAAGTAGAGATATAGGGAAACAACTTAAGGTGATAAGCAATACTGGTCAGCTTTTGGGCTGTGTACTCGCACTTTTTGCCTCCCTTCTTCTACCCAAGCCGGGTTAACTACCCCCTTCATGAGTAGAGACAAGGCAACAGGCTTTCATTGGCTAAGGGATAAAGGGGTTCCTGTCGTCGGATTTGGTATTACTCCCCTCTCCCAAGCTTGGGAGAGGGGCTGGGGGTGAGGGTTGTCAACGTATTAAACCAAAACTTGTTGCCATTCCAAACGGTCAAGGGTGTGCGCCCGTTCTAATGCTCGCTCAAAACTGTCTAATTTGGGTTCAATGGTGAGGGGTTCACCAATATAGCCTTGAACTGCTTCTTGGGTTTTGAGTCCATTCCCGGTGATATAGGCAACAGTGGTTTCATCGGGGTTAATTTTTCCAGCTTCCACTAATTTCTTGAGAACGGCAATTGTTGTACCGCCAGCAGTTTCAGTAAAGATTCCTTCGGTTTCCGCCAGCAGTTTCATCCCTTCGATGATTTCGGCGTCGGTGACGGATTCAATATTACCGTTGGTTTTCTGGGCGATCTCTAGGGCATAAATCCCATCAGCAGGATTTCCGATCGCGATCGATTTAGCAATTGTACTCGGTTTTACCGGAGTGACGAAATCCCGTCCTTCCCGGAAGGCTTGGGCAATGGGAGAACAGCCTTCAGCTTGTGCGCCACTGAAGCGCACCGCTTTATCCGCCACTAAACCAGTTTTGACAAACTCTTGGAAGCCTTTATAAATTTTTGTGAACAGAGAACCGGAAGCCAAGGGCGACACAATATGATCCGGTAGCTGCCAACCCAGTTGTTCGGCGACTTCAAAGCCCAGAGTTTTTGAGCCTTCTGAATAATAAGGACGCAAGTTAATGTTGACAAATCCCCAACCATGGGTATTGGCAACCTCACAACAGAGGCGGTTGACCTGATCATAATTGCCTTGCACCGCCATTACGGTAGGGTTGTAGATTAATGTACCTAAGACTTTCCCCGCTTCTAAGTCAGCCGGGATAAATACACAACAATCTAAGCCAGCATGTGCCGCGATCGCAGCGGTAGAATTGGCTAAGTTTCCGGTACTTGCACAAGATACGGTAGAAAATCCTAATTCTCTAGCTCTAGTGAGGGCTACAGATACCACCCGATCCTTGAAACTCAAGGTGGGCATGTTTACAGCATCATTTTTAATATAAAGATTTTTTAGACCCAGGCGGCGGGCGAGGCGATGGGATTTGACGAGAGGTGTCATCCCTGTCCCCACATCAATAGGATTATCGGTAGCTACGGGTAAGAAGGAACGATAGCGCCAAATTGAATTCGGACCTGACTGAATTTTCTCCCGACTAACGTGTTGGCGCAGGGCGTCGTAGTTGTAGGTGACTTCCAACGGACCGAAGCAGAACTCGCAAACGTGGGTGGCTTGGAGTTCATACTCAGCACCACATTCTTTACAGGTGAGGTTCTTGAATGTGGCAGAGGTGCTGGAGATATGGGGGGTAGTTGCCTGGGTCATGATGTGGTCTCTCTCTTATTCGTCACTGTTTTGCTGATAGTATCACAGCCCAAAACCACCGTCAAACATACCCGACCTTTTTTGTCGGGATTGATTTTGCCGAGGGGGAGATGGGTAAGATGGGGGAGATATGGAAGATGAGAGAACTTTCCTTGTCTGTGTAATCAGTGTCAATAAGCTCTCACCTCCCTACCCCTATCTCTCCAATAAATCCGTGAAATCAGTGTTTTGACAAATGACAAACACTTCCCTTTATCAAGTCGGTGGGAGTCTACACAAAGATGCTCCCACCTATGTTCAACGACAAGCCGATCGCGAACTTTATCACTCGCTAAAACAGGGTGAGTTTTGCTATGTTCTTAACTGTCGGCAAATGGGGAAATCGTCTCTATTAGTTAAAACCCACCATCGCTTGCAACAAGAGGGGTTTCAATGCGCCACGGTTGATATGACTATGATTGGTTCGGAAACGATTACGCCAAATCAGTGGTATAAGGGATTAGTCCTAGATTTAACTCGCAAATTTAAACTGTTTAAAACGGTTAACTTAAAAAAATGGTGGCAAGAGCAAGAGGATATTTCGTTACCCCAGCGATTTAATAAATTTGTCAGTGAAATACTTTTACGTCAATTTCCCGATCAAAATATCATTCTATTTTTAGATGAAATTGATAGTATTTTAAGTTTAGATTTTCCTATTGATGACTTTTTTGCCCTAATTCGCTTTTGTTATAACCAACGAACTCTAGACTCTAACTACAATCGCCTCACCTTTGCCATTTTCGGTGTCGCTACACCCAGCGATTTAATTGCCGACAAAAAGCGCACTCCATTTAATATTGGCAAAGCCATCGAACTCCACGGCTTTAAACTGGATGAAGCCCAACCTTTAGCCCAAGGATTCAGCCAAGAATTTGCTAACCCTGAAGCCATTCTCAAAGAAATATTAGCCTGGACAGGAGGGCAACCTTTTTTAACCCAAAAGCTATGTAAACTTGTGCTAGACGTGGCGCAAAAGACAGTTAGTGATGATCTAAAAATTCCGCCCGGTACTGAAGCCTTTTGGGTAGAATCCGTGGTACGCGATCGCATCATTCAGCATTGGGAGTCTCAGGATGAACCAGAACACCTCCGTACCGTTCGCGATCGCCTGTTGAGAAACGAAGCACGAGCGGGTAGATTACTGGGCATTTATCAACAAATTTTACAGGAGATTGACATCGAAGCCGATGATAGTCGAGAGCAAACGGAATTATTATTATCAGGTTTAGTCGTCAAAGAACAAGGACTATTAACGGTAAAAAATCGCATTTATCCAGCCGTTTTTAACCGGGACTGGGTTGAAAAACAATTAAACCATCTGCGTCCTTACTCTCAAACCTTGGCAGCTTGGGTGGAATCTCAATTTGCTGATTCATCACGACTCTTGCGGGGACAAGCTTTAAAAGATGCCCAAGCTTGGTCTCAGGGCAAAAGTTTGAGTGACTTAGACTATCAATTCTTAGCCGCCAGCCAAACCTGCGATCGCAATGAAGTACAACAACAGATAGAAGCCGAACGCATCAAGGAAGTGGAAGCCAGACTCGCCGCTGAACGTCAGATAGCGAAAAAACAGCGATTACTATTAGCAACCTTTGTGGCAATGTTGGTGATCGTCAGTGGATTGGCTGGGGCAATTCTGGTGCAAAACCGCAAGTTAGCCATTAGTGAAATTGAAGCAATTACGACCTCTTCAGAATCACTATTTGCCCTAGAGCAACGACTAGACGCATTAATCACCGCCCTGCGAGCCAAACATAAATTACAGGCATTAGGTCGAGTGGATACCCAGACAAAAAAATCGGTTGAAAAAGTGCTACGAAAGACAGTGTATGGTGTCAGAGAACATAATCGCCTCTCTGGTCATCACCAGCAAGTTCATGATGTAGAATTTAGTCCTGATGGTTCAATGATTGCCTCAGTCGGTGACGATAAAACCATTAAACTTTGGCAATATGATGGAACGTTGTTAACCACAATTCAAGCACACAGCGATACAATAAAAAGCGTAGCGTTTAGCCCAGATAGTCAACTCATTGCTTCGGCAAGTAAGGATAAAACGGTAAAACTCTGGCGGCGCGATGGCAGGTTAATTACCACACTGAATGGGCATGAAAATCAAGTTAATAGTGTCACTTTTAGTCCTGATGGTCTCACGTTAGTGTCTGGTAGTGATGATCAAACAATAAGACTTTGGACAATTAATCGGACTTGCATTAGTCCGCCTCTACAGACGATAAATGGTCAACAATCAAAAATCAACAATCCCCAAAAATGCTTTATTTCTAGAATTATCAAAGAACATAACGCAGAAGTTCGCGGTGTATCCTTTAGTCCAGATGGTCAATACTTTGCCTCTGCCAGTTGGGATAACACCGTTAAAATTTGGACAAATAATGGTATGTTGATCAAAACTATCAAAGGTCATGAGAGTGGGGTAAATTATGTACATTTTAGTCCCAATGGTCAAGTTGTGGCTTCAAGTTCGACAGATGGAACAGTCAAACTTTGGCAACGTGATGGGATATTATTGAGAACGTTAGCCGGACATACGGATGGAGTTTTTGGTTTAGCATTTAGTCCCGATGGTCAAACCCTTGCTTCTGCGAGTTGGGATCAAACCGTTAGACTTTGGCAAACAGATGGAACTGAACTCAGTGTTTTGAAAGGGCATCAAAATGGACTCTGGGCGGTGGCATTTAGCCCAGATGGTCAAATGTTGGCGTCTGCGAGTTTGGATAGTACTATTACACTTTGGACGCCGGAAAAAACCTTGTTAACGTTTCTCCAAGGACATCAGGATGCGGTTTGGGATGTTGACTTTAGTCCAGATAGTCAAACTCTGGTTTCTGGAAGTTGGGATGGTGTGATACAACTCTGGCGACGTGATGGTCAGGTGTTGGCGTCTTTTAAGGGGCATGATGAAGCCGTGTTTGATGTTGCTGTTGCTCCCCCAGTGCAGGCTAATTTACCCTCTGAAAATGGCATGGTGAAGCAGAAACAAGAGAATCAAGGCAATAGCGAAATCATTGAATCACTGCCAAGCAATGAGCTAATCATCGCCTCAGCGAGTGTAGATAAAACGATTAAAATTTGGCAGGGTGATGGGACTTTATTAAACAGGTTACGGGGACATAGCAACAGCATTTACGGTGTAGAATTTAGCCCAGAGGGTCAGTTACTTGCCTCTGCTAGTAGCGATAATACCGTCAAACTTTGGACGCGAGAGGGTAAATTACTCAAAACCTTAACCCAACATCGTGATGTAGTGTATGACGTGGTATTTAGCCCAGATGGTCAATTGCTCGCCTCTGGAAGTAAAGATAAAACGATTAAACTTTGGCAACGGGATGGTACATTGTTGAACACTTTAACCGGACATGATGATAGTATTCGTGCCTTAGCCTTTAGTCCCGATAGTCAACGCCTTGCATCTGCGAGTTGGGACAATACGATTAAACTTTGGACAAGGGATGGTACATTACTAGCCACCCTAGACGGGCATCGCGATCGCGTCAACAGTATTGCATTTAGTCCCGATGGGCGATTTCTGGCGTCTGCGAGTTTGGATAAGACGGTGAAGCTGTGGCGTAATGATGGTAAGCTTTTAGTCACCTTAGAAGCCCATAGCGATCGCGTCTATGATGTGACCTTTAGTCCCGATGGTCGCACCCTTGCCTCTGCTAGTGTAGACAAAAGCGTAATTTTGTGGGATTTAGAGCGAGTTGTTAATCTTGATCAGGTGTGGGCATTTGGTTGTGATTGGGTGGAGGACTATCTGCGGACAAATGTCAAAGTTAAGGAACAGCACAAAAAAATTTGTGACAACCTTAGCAACCCTTAAAACCGCAGGTGTCTAAGTAGGTGGGGACAATTAAAGTTAAATTTCATCTAGACTAGCTATATATTTTTTATCAATACAGTGTGGTCATTCAGAACAACAAACTTATAACTTTATCACTTCTACAATATGGATACTCTAACCAAGCTGGCTAATCGCCGTTATTTTGACCAACAACTTGAACAAGAGTGGCATCATTTAAATGTCGAACAGTCTCCTCTATCCTTGATTTTGTGTGATATTGATTGTTTCCAAACCTACAACAAAATCTATGGAATCGCGGCGGGAGATGAGTGTTTGCGACGCATTGCTGATTGCCTACGTAGTTGTGTCAAACGGACAACAGATGTCGTGGCACGTTATGGGGGAGAAGAATTTGCGATTCTTTTACCGCATACTAATGCTATGGGAGCTTTTCAAGTAGCAGAAAAGATGCGAGAGAAAATCAAATCCCTTGCCATTGAATTTAAACCGCCTGACACGTTAAATTTACCCGCGCCCGTGGTAACCGTTAGTTTAGGTGTGTCAAGTCTGGTTGACCCCCATACTGACATTGATGCCTTGATTATGGCGGCAAATCAAGCCCTTTATCTATCGAAACAGCAAGGACGCGATCGCGTTACCCTCAGTTCAGTATAAGTCTGGATCTGTCTGCCGCAGAAAACTGACATTAGACTGGGTGTGGGGTGTGGAGTGTCGGGTGTCGGGCATGTAGCTGTTCCCTAACCAATGACCAATGTCACACATTGCAACACATTGTAAACAGATGTTGCGACCAATTTAAAAATATGTTGCGAAATGCACCAAACCTTAAATCTGGTCTTATCCTTGGAACTTAAAGAAATGTGTCGAGGTTAATGATGGAACAATTTAACAAATATCGCTTGATCTGCACGCTGAGTTTTGGCGATATCTATGGACAAGTCATTGTGTGGTTAATCGTCATTTTCATAAGTCTTGCCTCTGCACTAGCGCTGTGGAGTGCCGATCGCCAAATTTATGCGTTGGCAACGGTGGGATTAGTCTTGGTCTTATCCTTACCCTTTTTACTCTTTGCCTTTGTGACCACATTGCTCAATCATATTGAAATCTTAGCCATGGAGGAGCAGGAAACAACGGCTGCCGATCACAGCAGTCGCAGTGCATCCCAACCTGCTCAGGCAACGAGCTAGTGCAGCGCGGCAAAAATACTTGAGCAGCTTCGTAGATACGATGAAACAGAGGGAGCAATGTTCCAGACGTGCCATGGCACGTCTGGGAGCTGGGGGAGATGTTAGCTGTTCAGTTTTTTCTGCCCAACTGCATAAGTACCGCTAATTTATCGGAAATCTAAAAAGTTCCCTGCCTTTTGGTAGGGAATTTTTGTAATCAGTCAATATGGATAACAGCAGAAATTCAATCGAGTTGAGATGCGAGAACACGATGTCATTATTGTCGGCGGTGGTTTAGCCGGGTGTCGGGCGGCGTTGGAAATTAAACGCACTGATCCGAAGCTGAATGTGGCACTGGTTGCCAAAACCCATCCGATTCGTTCCCACTCCGTTGCAGCGCAAGGAGGGATGGCGGCGACGCTGAAAAATGTGGATGCTGAGGATACCTGGGAAGCCCACGCTTTTGATACGGTTAAGGGTTCTGATTATCTGGCGGATCAAGATGCGGTGGAAATTCTTACCCGCGAAGCCCCCGATGTGGTGATTGATTTAGAACATTTGGGGGTACTCTTTTCCCGCTTACCTGATGGTCGCATTGCCCAACGTGCCTTTGGGGGTCATTCCCATCGCCGTACCTGCTATGCTGCCGATAAAACGGGTCATGCGATTCTGCATGAACTGGTAAGTAATCTCCGCAAGAACGACGTGACAGTGTACGAAGAATGGTACGTCATGCGGCTGATTTTGGAAGACGGGCAGGCAAAAGGGGTGGTGATGTTCAACCTCCTGACGACTCACCTGCAAGTGGTACGGGCAAAGGCGGTGATGTTTGCCACCGGGGGCTATGGACGGGTGTTTAATACCACCTCCAATGATTTTGCCTCAACGGGGGATGGTTTAGCCATGTCCGCGTTAGCGGGGGTACCGTTGGAGGATATGGAGTTTGTCCAGTTTCATCCAACCGGGTTGTATCCTGTGGGCGTGTTAATTTCCGAAGCGGTACGAGGTGAAGGAGCGTATCTGATTAATAGCGAAGGCGATCGCTTCATGGCAAATTATGCCCCCAGTAAAATGGAACTCGCCCCACGAGATATTACCTCACGCGCGATCGCATTAGAAATTCGTGCGGGTCGAGGGGTTCATCCAGATGGAAATCCTGGCGGTCCATGTGTCTATCTGGACTTGCGACACATGGGTAAAGAAAAGATTATGAGTCGTATTCCCTTCTGTTGGGAAGAAGCCCACCGACTCGTCGGCGTTGATGCGGTATATGAACCCATGCCCGTGCGTCCTACCGCCCATTATTCCATGGGTGGCATTCCCGTCAATACCGATGGACAGGTACGAAGTGGACCCGATGGATTGGTTGATGGATTTTTTGCGGCTGGGGAATCGGCTTGTGTCTCAGTTCACGGTGCCAATCGCTTGGGGAGTAATTCCCTGCTAGAATGCGTGGTTTACGGCAGACGAACCGGGGCTGCGATCGCGCAATATATTCAAAACCGCAAATTACCTGACATTGATGAACAACTCTACCTCAATGCTGCTCAAAATAAAATCAATGCCTTGCTCAGTCAATCCGGAAGCCTACGCATCGGTCAACTGCGTCAAAACTTCCAAGACTGCATGACTCAATACTGTGGCGTCTTCCGCACCGAGGCATTAATGCAGGAAGGATTGAATCAACTGCAACAGTTGAAACAGCAGTATCAAGATATCTATTTAGATGACAAAGGAAGCTGCTGGAACACAGAATTAATCGAGGCGTTGGAACTACGGAATCTCATGGTAGTTGGGGAAATTATTCTCACCTCTGCCTTGAATCGCCAAGAAAGTCGCGGTGCCCATTCTCGCGAGGATTATCCCCAACGGGATGATACCAACTTCTTAAAGCATACCTTGGCGTACTATTCCTCAGCCGGAATTGATTTGCAGTATAAATCGGTGGCGATGACCCGATTTGAACCCCAAGAACGCAAGTATTAGGCAGTTCTTGCTCCCCTCTCCTCATTCTCCCCTTACTAAGGAGGAAACGTTCCCTCCCCTTGATCAGGGGAGGGTTAGGGAGGGGTTGTGTCAAAGTATTGCGTTTTGGCAAGAGCTTAAGTTGACACCAATGAAGGCTTGCGCCTCTCAAAACCGTAAAATCTCTTCCACAATTTTAGCGATGCCACGCCAGTAGTAGCATGACACTTATAACTTATAATTTATTAACATTTTTTGACTGTGTACCTAAGCTAATCATTAAGAAAATATGCAGTTCACTAAGAAAAGTATAATGATATATTTTAGTATAACATTTCCGAATTAACTCTGCTCAAAGAATTAAACTACTTGGCAGTAGATATAAAAATAATCTCCACATTACTTGGAGGTTGCCATGAATTTAATACGCAACAAGCTGATTACCACAAGTTTAGCTGTAGGAGCATCTGTCATTAGTTTTGGCGTGCTATCCCAACCAGCATCTGCGGTCAACGTAAACTTTGTCCAGGAGGGAGACCCTACTCCCAATGGTTGGACTAACTTGAACTGGACATTGGATGGCAGAGCTGGTGCTAAAGGATCAGGTGACTGGGAGTTTGGCATCGGAGAAGATAATTTTCCGATACCAAAAGACCAATTGCAATGGGAATGGCAAAACCAGGAAGAGGTTCCCTGGACGTTAGATTGGGATGGAAATACGGTTTCCTTTACCATTCAAGATCAAACTATTTCATATTACCAAGCGACTCCACCAGCAACATCCTTTAATGGATTCTACCTCTGGACTCGATCACAAACCGAAATCGAAAAGGGAAAAGTGGCTCCGGGTACTGAAATGTTTTTGCAAGTCGATGCAATTAACGGAATTGATATTGATCCAGTGTCGAGTTCCGCTGTTGCACCTGAAACACAGGGAAATCAAAATATCACCAAAAACTATTTTTCTAGCGATACCCAAATTAGCACTCTTTCTGGTATTGCTAGGATGAGTTGGTTGGATGGCGCACCTAACCCTAACCAAGCACAAGCTCGTTCTCGAGTCGAGTTAAAAATTGAGGGGTTTTCTACTCCATCCACACCCGTACCTGAACCCTTGACTCTACTTGGTTCGGCTACAGCCCTAGGTTTTGGAGCATTGTTTAAACGACAATATTCAAAACAACACAAATCCGGTTAAACCATTCAAAACATCTACCTTGAGAAAGAGATTAACCTATCAGTAAACAATGTGAGTAGAGACGTTGCTGGCAACGTCTCTTTAAGTGTAGAGCGTTTGTTCAAAAACTTTTGTCGTTATTCACTACACTAAGTAGTCGGACAAAAAAAACAGTACTGTATTAAGTGCAAGTAAATCACCCTCAAACCCTTACTGTTCCCTGTTCCCTGTTCCCTAATCTCAACCGTTAACAACCTGCCCCAACATCTGGAAAGGGCGGGTTTTGAGCAAACGTTATCATCTAATAGCGAAACGAAAGTCCCTAAACCCGCCCCTACAAACCATGATCGACTAGCGCAGTGCGATCGCGCCACCCCACACTCACATCCTCAATCGGTGATTCAGCCTATATCACTAAGAATAATGGATGGGCGATCGGTAGCCAAGGATTCAACTATTGACATTTTTAATGTTTTGTGATATTAATCTCCACTCAGCCGCTCCCCAATCTGAGTTGAAGAGAAACTTTGCATTAGTCCTGCTTATTGTGAAGATTTAGTATACTTGTATGTCTCCTCTTCTCAAACCTTTACGAAACTTAATACAATGTAACCAACATTAACGATAAGCATATATCCTTAGTCATGATTGGCAGTCAAATACCCTGGATAACGACGATTATCTTATTGCCCCTACTGGCATCCCTGGCGATTCCTCTAATCCCCGACAAAGAAGGTAAAACCGTCCGCTGGTATGCTCTAGGGGTTGGCATGGCAAACTTCCTCCTCACCATTCATGCCTTTTGGCGTCACTACGATTTACAAAACTCTCAGTTCCAACTCCAAGAAACCTATTCCTGGATTCCCCAATTGGGCTTAGACTGGTCAGTCGGAGTCGATGGACTCTCCATGCCCTTAATTGCGTTATCGGGCTTAGTCACTACCCTGGCTATTCTGGCATCTTGGAAAGTCAACCGTAAACCTCGTTTGTTTTATGCCTTGATGCTGGTGATGTACAGCGCCCAGATTGGCGTCTTCGCGGCTCAGGACTTACTATTATTCTTCTTAATGTGGGAACTCGAACTGATTCCCGTGTATCTACTGATTTCCATCTGGGGTGGAGAAAAGCGCCTCTATGCCGCGACTAAGTTTATTCTTTATACCGCCGCAGGTTCTATCTTCATTCTCGTCGCCGCACTAGCCATGGCATTCTACGGTGATACCGTTACCTTTGATATGCAACAGCTTGCCCAAAAGCATTACCCCATGGCGATGGAATTGGCGGTTTATGCAGGCTTCTTAATTGCTTACGGCGTAAAATTACCGATTTTCCCCTTACATACCTGGTTACCCGATGCTCACTCTCAAGCCTCTGCCCCTGTCTCGATGATTTTAGCGGGTGTGTTGCTGAAGATGGGAGGCTACGGATTGATCCGGATGAATATGGAAATGCTGCCTGATGCCCATATTCGCTTTGCCCCAGTGCTGGCTGTTTTAGGTGTCGTCAATATTATCTACGGAGCGTTGACTGCCTTTGCTCAAGATAACCTGAAACGGCGCTTGGCGTATTCTTCCATCTCCCACATGGGATTTGTTCTGGTTGGGATTGCTTCCTTCACTGCATTAGGTACAAATGGCGCGATGCTACAAATGATCTCTCATGGATTAATTGCCGCCGCGTTATTCTTCCTGTCAGGTGTCACTTATGATCGCACCCATACCCTGGCAATGGAAAATATGGGCGGTATGGCAAAACAAATGCCGAAAGTATTTGCCTTGTTTACGGCTGGTGCTATGGCGTCTCTAGCATTACCAGGGATGAGTGGCTTTGTGGGAGAATTGTCTATCTTCCTCGGCATGTCTACTAGCGATGCCTACAATTCATCCTTTAAGGTAGTCATGGTACTGTTAGCCGCCGTGGGATTAATCCTCACTCCCATCTATCTACTCTCCATGCTGCGTCAAGTGTTCTACGGCACAGCTAAGGCGGAATTGGCGATGGATAACTATTTCGGGGATGCCAACCCACGAGAAATCTTTGTCGCCCTATGCTTGTTAATCCCCATTGTCGGCATTGGTTTATATCCCAAGGTTGCTACCCAAACCTATGATGTCAAAACCGTGGCGGTAACGGCTCAAGTGCGTGAAGCTCTGCCAGTCATTGCACAAGAACGGACAAAGCTGTATTCTGGTAAATTCAACGCACCATCCCTACCCCAAGCCAAAGCCCAACCTTTGCTGGGTATAGTTGAATAAGTTGACTCTCCAGATTATCAGGTCAACTCGCATTTACGAAACAAGTAGGGGCACGGCACTGCCGTGCCCCTAACAATGTGTTATGTAACGATTGTGTTATGCAAAGGTAGTAACCCGCACCAAGAAAAAAGTATCTTTTAAGACAACGTGGTATCAGGATGGATCAGATACAGGCAGAAATTGAGGCAATTCGCTCCCAACTCGAGGCACTACGTCAAGAACGGGATACTCTAACCAATCAGGAGGTGCAACCAGAGAATAATTCACCCGAAGCGATCGCGGCGGCTTATCGCCATCAAGCGAGGGTAGCCGCAGAGGTTTCCGCCGAAGTCCAAGGAATTGATAATGCGATCGCGGCGTTGCAAGCACAGTTGGAGCAAAAACAGCAACAGCTACAGCCTCTGGCAAAACCCAAGCAACCCTTAACATTAGCTGATGAGGTAGAGATCGCCACTCAACAGGCTTATGATCATGCCAATCGGATTAACGAACTCGCCACTGAACTGGTGGAAGAACTGAGAGCCTTAAAAGCGATCGCTCATGATATGAGTCCTAGCTACTGGCAGTTGCATCACAAGCCGTTTATTACCGGGTTTAAGGGTGCGTCTGTTCCCTATCTGCGATCGGATCAGGGGGTTTTAATGATTGGCAAAGTCATTATTTAGGGGTTGCGGAATAAGTATTGTGGTGAGGATAGGGAACGGGGAACGGTTATAGCACTACGGGGATACGTTAGGACATCAGTTAGCCCAAGAGGGAACAGGGAACAGTAAAGAATGTCCTAACCTGTCTTAGTACTGCTATATAGCATTTGTAAATGAGTTGTAAACCTAGGAGGTCTTTTCTTAGATTACTTAAAAACCCTGTATCTCTTTCCCCTATTGCCTATTGCCTATTGCCCATTGCCTTTTTACCAGGTTCCTGTGTTCACGACCCAAATGAAAACGCTATATATGCAGTGCGAGCGTCTCGCTCGCTATTTTGTATGGGTTTTTATCTGTCGAGGCAATATGCTTGGGAGCATCCCGTTTTGGACAAAGCATTACCTAAAGTAACGCAATTGCAAGGGTTTCAGCCCCATTCAAAGAGCCAACGCGCCAAATTGGGATGCTCCCATATGCTTTCATAGGTTTGTGGATTTTTAAGCCCTAGGTAAAAATTCTAAAGCCGTTGTTTTAACAGAGTCATAATTTACTTTTCCTTGCTCGTTGCGGGGCAATTGTTCAACAGGAACCCAATATTTAGGCTGCTTAAACCTACTTAACTGATTGACCAGCGCGGCTTTTAAACTATCCACAGAAACGTCCGATGCACGAGGAACATAAACCGCTGTAACAGCTTCACCCCAATAATTATGCGGTATGCCAATTACACACACATCATGCACTAACTGGGTGGCTAAAATAGCCGCCTCGACTTCGGCTGGGAAAATATTTTCACCTCCGCTAATAATTTTATGACTGTGCCGTCCGACAATGGTTAGATATCCCTGCTCATCAAAAAATCCCAAATCATCGGATTGCAGCGTTGGGATTTTATCAGGCGTTGCATGACTATTAGGGATTGGGGATTGGTGATGGGGGAAGTGTAGAGATGTGCCATTATTCGTCTGTAGGGGCGAGGTTTGATTCGCGCCAGTGGTTGACGATAACGTTTCCTCAAAACTCGCCCTGATTGTTCCTTCGCTGCGCTCAAGGACATGGTTTTGAGTTAACTCTCCATCTTCCTTATCTTCCTTATCTCCTGAAGAATAGTAACCCAATGCCAAAGACTCTGCTGCAATCGTGACAATTCCGATTTGATTCGTCCCCAAAAATTCCCCGGTTGTACTGCGAATGGTAACGTGGGCGTGAGGGAGAACTTGACCGCAACTATTATTCCCTGCTAGAAATGCGTCTGGTTTCAGAGTAACCACTTGAGACGCCGTTTCCGTCATTCCATAAGTTGGCGCTAAAGGAATACCCTGTTGTCTCGCCTCAGTTAAGAGAGACTCATAAGCTGGCGCACCACCTAACAAAACCGTGTGAAATTGAGATAACCAATTTGCTGCGTTCGCCTGGAGTAAGCGTTGTAACTGAGTGGGAACCAGGGAAATAAAAAAATCCTGGGGGTTAATCTCTCGTCCTTTCCCCGCCACCACCTCTTTAAAGGGTAGACTAGCAAACTGTCCTCCTGTGGTTAGCGATCGCAGAAATTGCATCAACCCACTCACATGATACACAGGCAAGACACAGAAGGAGTTCACTGGCTTCTGGTCAAAATACTGATGAAACCCTCGCATCGACGCCATTAACGTATCCCAGGTATGTATAGCGAAGCGAATCTGACCCGAGGAACCCCCTGTAGGAATCATGATTCCAGGGTTTGTAGTAGGCACTTTAGTGCCATCACGAATCAAGCGCTGACTACAAACGCCTAATTCAGTGACACCCATTGTAGGTTTCTTCTTGATTATCTCTTGTCCCTTATTGTGGACGAATGACTCTTGACAAATTATCCTTGACAAATCTCCCCAAATTAAATCAGGTTGAACTAATGCTAAAACGTACTGCCATTCCTGTGGTGTCCACTTGGGATTACCTAAAAACACTGAACAATTGGCACTAACAGCGGCGCTAAATGCAGCAAGGAATCGCCAATGGTTAGATTCAGCAAGAATAATCTTGGGAACGGTTTGACATGGAAATGATTTAGAAAATTGATTAAATAATTTATGATTTATTTCTTTGAATTGGTTATTGTCACAACCAATAAGCCAATCATTATTTCGCTGTTTTATATCGATGAAAATAGAATTCATTTGCTTAAACCCACCCCAACAAAATCTTAGGGCGGGTTTCGCACTCCAGTTAGGGAAAAAACCGAAATTAATCCCTAAACCCGCCCCTACCAATACCCTGGTTCCCCTATCTCCTACCTTGCATAATTAATCTTACACCCGTACTAGGCGCTAAGGTTACGCTTCGTCGCTGAGGGCGCTCAGGTTGCTGCTGTGCTAGAGTTAGTTGATACTGAGAGACAATTTTGGCAAGGACTAATTTCATTTCAAAGAATGCCAAAGCTTCACCAATACAGCGACGTATCCCACCGCCGAAAGGGAAAAACTCATAGGGAGAAAACTTGCGTTCTAAAAAACGTTCTGGCTTAAATTGATGAGATTCTGGATATAAATCCTGGCGATGGTGGGTTAAATAAATACAGCCATAAACTCGGGTTCCCGGTTGTAGCTGATATCCCATCAGTTCAACAGGTTCTTTCACGGCTCTCGGTACAGTTAAGACAGCCACAGGATAAATCCGCAAGCTTTCCTGGCACACGGCTGTGAGATACGATAAACGAGCAATGTCCACAGGGTCTGCTTGTTGACCCAGAGAATCCAATTCCTGCAACAGCTTGTTCTGCACATTAGGCGATCGATAAACCCAATACAGCGCCCACGCGATCGCAGTAGCGGTAGTTTCGTGACCGGCTACTAATAAAGTAAACAATTCATCATGCAATTCTTTATCTGTCATGGGTCTACCTTCTTCATCCTCTGCCGATAACAGTAGGGTTAGAATATCTGAACCCGAAAAGTCTTTCTGTTGACGGCGCTCCCGAATTTCCGCATAGAGTAGCTGACTAATTTGCTGCTTTAAGCGACGGAACGCACCCCAAGGTGTCCAATCTTTCTGTAGCGCTGGAAAAAAAAGTAATCCTGATGTAAAGGGAGATTTAAATTGATCCATTAGGCTAGTAATGAGTCCCTTCAGTTGACCAAATCGCTCTGGATCATGAATACCAAAAACAGAATTTAAGATAACTTCTAAAGAAATTTCTTGAGCTAGAGAACGAGCCACAAAGATTTGACCGGGACGCACCTGCTGCATTACCTTATCCGTTAGGTCACAGATAAGTTGCCCATAAGTTCGGATGTGTTCGCCGTGAAACGGTGGCATTAAGAGTTTGCGTTCCCGACGATGACGATCGCCTTCTAGCACAAATATTGAATGATCTCCAACAATTGGCTGCAAAAGCCTATCTGGAGGAGCTGTAAATTGCTTGGTATCGTTCGTGAAAATCTGTTGTAGGGCTTGGGGATGACTAACAAACAACATACAGGAATGATTGCCAATAACAGGGGCATTGAAAATATCACCATAGTGTTGTCCTGCTGCATCCATGTAATCCAGGGGCTTAGTAATCCACTGAATTTTTTGCCACCATTTGGGGGCTTTTGGTCCTTCGGGTTGTTTAGTTTTGATTTGAATCATAAGCTGTTCAGCCGTTGAATTTGGATTCTAAATTTCTCAAAGAGAATAGAGAATAGGCAACAGGCAATAGGCAATAAGGAATACAGAATTGAAACGCACATCCACTTAGACAAACCAGTGATTAACTCCAAACCCAACTGCCCGATGGGGATGAGATAATTCTACAGCTAAATTGAGAACCGCTTGTCTGGCGATCGCGGTTTCAAAGACTGAAGAGAAAACCACGTCGATATCGTGGGCTTGACAAAATTGTCGGAGTTGTGTAATAGATCCGGCGATCGCCGCTTTAATCACAAAGATTCCTCGCCATCCCTGCTGGTAACAGGTTTTGAGTTGGTTCAACGTAGCAACAGATTCATCAAGGGCGATCGCTGTTTTATACTGATCTTGCATTGCCCTGAGTGCGGCAAATTCCTGTGGTGGCAAGGGTTGTTCTAGAAACTCAACAATCCCCGCCTGATCCGCCACCTGCAACCACTGTTCTGCTTGATTTCGTGTAAGTCCCCCATTCGCATCTAAGCGTAATTGAGCCGATGGGGGTAAGGCTTGAACCAATTGGTCAAACCACCTCAGTTCCGACTCCATCGAGGTTACACCAATTTTCCATTTAAACGTGCGATCGCCCTGTTGCCAACCTTGCTGCCAAGAGGTTAACGCGGCTTCCCCCGTGGGCAAAAGATAACTGTATTTCAGCGACGAATTGGGTAACAACGGACTTGTTTTTTCCGTTTCAATACGACTCTCTCCCTCATCTTCCCCATTCCTTGCGACTAACCCTTCCCACGCTGACTCAAAGCCAAACTGACAGGCGGGAAATTCAGCCGGAATCGAGAAAATATCGGTTGATGTAATCTGAGACGGGAACTGCTGACAAACGGTTAGGGCTTGTTCTAAGGTTTCAGAACCAAACCAAGGAAGTGGGGCAATTTCTCCCCAACCCACTCGCCCCTTTTCATCCACCAGACGCAGGATAATTCCCTCGCGTACTTTCCAGATGCCATGATGAGTAGTGAGGGGATGTCGAAATTGGCGCTGGTAAGGATGAAACTCAAAACGATAAGTCACCGGAAACCTTAAATTTTCAGTAGTCCGCGCAGGCGGCCTACCCTTCGGGAAGGCTTCGCATACATTTGTGTGGTTCCGCTTAATCGCCACGGCTTAAATCTGATTGTCCCATATCCCTCCCCAACCTCCTATGCTAGGCTGTGTGGCATTTAAGAGTGATAGAGGAGTGAATGAGAATGGGAGAAATGATCCCAACCTATGAGTTAATGCCCAACTTATGGGAAGTCTCTGGCGGATTAACGGAACGCGCTTGGGTAGAAATCGATCGCGCGGCACTTGCCCACAACCTAAACCAATTAAAACAGCTTTTGTCTGCCAAAACCCAACTCATGGCGGTGGTGAAAGCAGACGCATACGGACATGGTGCGATTATGGTTGCCCAAACCGCACTCGCCGCAGGCGCTTATGGACTATGTGTCGCCACAGTAGAAGAAGGCATTCAACTGCGAGAAGCGGGAATTGACGCGCCCATCGTGATTTTAGGTGCAACCAATACCCCGGAACAAGTGCGTGCGATCGCCCATTGGCATTTACAACCCACTATCTGTACACCCCAACAGGCTTTGGTCTTTTCTGATACCCTGAGTCGTTCTCAAACCTCCTTATCAGTTCATCTCAATATCGATACTGGCATGTCTCGCTTAGGAATGCCTTGGCAACAAGCCACAGAGTTTGTGCAATTAGTCCAGCGATTACCCCATTTAGAACTAGCCAGTGTCTATTCCCATTTAGCCACAGCCGATAGTCCAGATCCCACGGTGATGAGACTACAGCATCAGCGGTTTGAAGCGGCTATTGCCGAACTTCACGCGGCGAATATCGTCCCACCCTGCTTACACTTAGCTAACTCCGCCGCCACGTTAACTGACCCCGCCTTGCATTACGATTGGGTTCGAGTCGGATTAGCGCTTTATGGACTCTATCCCGCACCACATTTATACCCAAAAGTCAACCTAAAACCCGTCATGCAAGTCAAAACGCGGGTCACTCAAGTGAAAACAATATCGGCGGGGACGGGGGTGAGTTATGGATATACATTCAGGACACAAAAACAGTTACGTCTAGCGGTAGTGGGTATCGGTTACGCCGATGGTGTTCCCCGGAATCTCTCGAATAAAATGACTGGATTAATTCGGGGTCAACGGGTGTCCCAAATTGGGGCGATTACCATGGATCAACTGATGTTGGATGTGAGTAATATTCCCGATTTACAGGTTGGTGAAATCGTCACCCTAATTGGACGAGACGGGGACAGGCAAATCTCTGCGGATGACTGGGCGATTTCGTTAAACACAATATCCTGGGAAATCCTTTGTGGCTTTAAGCACCGACTCCCGCGTGTGGTAATTTAAAAGAACGGGTCTTCCGTGGTTAGTGTGCTAAATTGTTAGTTTGATTTGCCGGAATATGGGACAGCAATAGCTTTAATCAATTTTACCCGGATTTCAAGAGAGTTTTGAGGCAATGAAAAGCGACAGTCCTTGTGTGGTAAGCTTCCTGGTTCATTAAGAAGAGCTTGGCTGTTAAGCAGGCGACTGAAGACGAATGGCACGCTCCTCATATTCTGGTGGGCAACGCTCAGCCTACGGAATATCAAGGGTTTTGGCGATCCGAAAATGCTTATTTATAGCCCTACGGGGTACGGAAAGGACATTCCCCTGTTGCCTATTGCCTGTTGCCCGTTGCCTTTTCACCCAATTGTATTGTCCTAACCTTAATGCGTAGTGCTATAACTGCCACCGGATCGGGAAAAACATAACGCCTCCCTATCCCATCAAAAACACACCTCAAACCTCCAACCGATCATTGGCATTGTCATCAAAATATGATATTGGCCAGTGGCAGAGCGCATTGGCAAAATAATCCTTATCATTAAAGAGACGTATTAACAAAACTCAGCATTCAGGCATCGCAACGCCTATCGGTATCAAAAACATCTATGCAAATTTCTCCAGAAAAAGTTGTCGATACCCCCACCCCAACCATTGAGCAAATGACGCTAGATGTTGGGGGAATGAAATGTGCAGGCTGTGTCAGTGCGGTAGAACGACAGCTAGAACAGCAACCCGGAGTTATTTCAGCCCAGGTCAACTTGGTTACAGAAGTGGCTGTGGTTGAGTATGAAGTCGGTCAGGCTGATCCCGCCACCCTAGCGGAAAAATTAACCGCAACCGGGTTTCCGTCTCAACCCCGTTACTCCCAAGCCGGGGAAACCTCAGAAGAACGCCTCACCCCGACTCAACGCCATGAACAAGAGGCAAGGGAACAACTGCGGCAATTAATCATTGCTGGTGTCCTCGTCATTCTCTCGACCATTGGACATATTGGTCATTGGTTTAATGGACCCATGCTACCCGTGTTTAGCACGATCGGGTTTCACTGGGGATTGGCAACCTTAGCCCTGCTAGGACCTGGGCGTCCAATTATCAGCGATGGCTGGCGGGGATTGCGGCATCAAACCCCGAATATGAATACCTTGGTAGGGTTGGGAACCTTGGCGGCTTATGGGGCGAGCTGTGCCGCCTTATTCTTTCCTCAATTGGGTTGGGAATGCTTCTTTGATGAACCCGTGATGTTACTTGGCTTTATCCTGCTAGGACGTACCTTGGAACAACGGGCAAGGCGTCAGGCATCAGCCGCTTATGAATCATTATTGGCACTGAAACCCAAGGTAGCCCGGTTAATTGGTAAATCCACCCCCACAGCCACAGAACTGGGGATCGAGATTCCCGTGGAACAAGTTCGCGTGGGCGAGTGGTTGCGGGTTTTGCCGGGAGAAAAAATACCCGTTGATGGCGAAGTGGTGGCGGGTCAGTCGTCGGTGGATGAGTCCATGTTGACGGGGGAACCCTTACCAGTTCTCAAGCAACCCGGTGATCCGGTTACGGCTGGCACCTTAAATCAATCCGGTGCGATCGCCATTCAAGCCACACGCATTGGACAGGAAACCACATTAGCGCAAATTGTCGCCCTGGTGGAAGAAGCGCAAACGCGGAAAGCCCCGGTGCAAAATTTAGCCGATAAAGTCGCCGGGTATTTTACCTATGGGGTATTGACAATCGCCACCTTCACCTTCCTGTTTTGGGAGCTGGTGGGGACAAAAATCTGGACTCAGGTTCTAGGGGAAGGAGACTCCCTGATGGGTGATTCAACCTCTCCCTTACTATTGAGCCTAAAATTAGCGATCGCGGTATTAGTGATTGCCTGTCCCTGTGCCTTGGGATTGGCAACCCCGACAGCGATTCTAGTCGGCACCAGCTTAGGGGCAGAACGGGGCTTACTGATTAAGGGGGGTGACATTTTAGAACGAGTCCATCAACTCGATACCATCGTGTTTGACAAAACAGGTACTTTGACCCAAGGAAAACCGACTGTAACCGATTGTCTGTCTGTTGGGGAATGGGGAGATGGGGGAGAATTGTCCCAATCAACAATCCACAATCCACAATCAGCACTCCTTCAACTCGCCGCCGCAGCGGAACGAGGCACAACTCATCCCCTCGGAGAAGCAATTTGTACAGCAGCAGCACAACACGAGTTACCTCTATTAGCCGCCAAGGATTTTTATACCGAAGCTGGATTAGGAATATCTGCCCTAGTGGACAATCAACGGGTATTACTGGGGAATGAAGATTGGTTACGTCAGCAAGGCGTGACTATTAGTGATACCGCCCAAGCCCAAGCTCAAACCTTAGCGGCTGTCGGGAAAACTGTGGTGTATTTAGCCGTAGATGGAGAATTGGCTGGACTCATTGCCCTAACCGATTTACCCAAACCCGATGCCAAAACCACCGTCGAACAGCTACAAGCGATGGGACTGCGCGTGATGCTGCTAACCGGAGATCAACCCAATGCCGCTGTGACAGTAGCACAACACCTTGCCATTGATCCAGCCAACGTTATGGCAAGTATCCGTCCCGATGGCAAAGCCGCCGCGATCGCCCAACTGCAAACCCAGGGAAACTGCATCGCCATGGTTGGAGATGGAATTAACGATGGTCCAGCCTTAGCCCAAGCTGATGTTGGCATCACCCTGCAAGCTGGCACAGATGTTGCCCGGGAAACGGCAGGAATTATTCTCATGCAACCTAGCGCCACCAGTCGTCAATCTGGCGGCTTGCTGGATATTGTCCAAGCAATTAAACTGTCTCGCGCTACCTTTAACAAAATTCGCCAAAATCTCTTCTGGGCGTTGGGATATAACACGTTGGGTATTCCCGTAGCGGCTGGCGTACTGTTACCTGGATTTGGTATCGCTCTCAATCCGGCTGTCGCTGGCGCACTGATGGCATTTAGTTCAGTGACTGTAGTTAGCAACTCTCTGCTATTGCGTCGAGGTTGGAACTCTGTAGACGGGGTGTAGAATGTGGGTTTGGGGTCTTGGTAAAATACTCATCCCGCCTTATCAGGCGAGACTGGGAAAATTCAAACTCGTTCGTTCAATGTGTCCTAAGCTTTATGTAGTAGAATACAAAGTAACGGTGGTGTCTGGATGATTCTTTTCAAGTCTCGCTTACCAAGCGGCGAAGGCTGGTAAATCTTAGGTTATCACCCGCTTTCCTCCCCGCCCATGTTAAACATGGACTTTCTTCGGAGCAGGACAAAGTCCGGCATCCAACGGAAAAGTAGGGTGAACGTGATAGCCAAATTGAGAAAGTTTTATCGGTATGAATTTACAGCCTACTTGTGGGATCTTCTAAACCGGGAGTGTAACGCAGCTATTAAGATCACCAGAGAGGAGTTATTACATAGTCCTCACGATAAAAGCCGGAAGCACTGCCAATTAGCGGAACCCCCCAGGAAGCCTATAGGCTCTCTTGTCGGGTCAGTGTAAAAAAATGTCACAAAAATGTAACATTAGAGTCTGTGTCATGATCTGCATTAATGCTTATGATAATTGAATGGGGGAAGACCAAGTTGAAGGTCGGCAATTCGGTCATTTCTTCTTGATACGTTAAGGAAAGATGATTAAGCAGTTTGCTAATGTAAGAAAGCATAGACACAGCGACAGTTAATTAACTGCACTCTCTATCCCTATTTTTCGATGTTCAATGCCTGCAAAATCCAATCAAAACCATCTGTTAATTATTGAAGACGAAAAAGGACGCAAGGAATATACCTTGGAGGAACCCGTCTATTCTATAGGCAGAGATCCGGATGTGGATATTCGTTTGTTCTCACAATTTGTATCTCGCCGACATGCCACTTTAGTGCGGCGAGAACGAGAGGACGGCAGTCTCTACTACCGCATTGTCGATGGTAACCTCAAAGGTAAAGCCAGCGCCAACGGACTCGTAATTAACGGTCGTAAACTTCAAGCCCACGATCTTGAAGATGAGGACGAAGTCGTCTTCGGGCCTCAAGTTAGTGCCAAATATTACATACTCAAGCGAGACTCTGTTCCCACTGGACCTCCCGATGAGTTTGACATCACCCTGATTAGCCCAAATATGATGGGGGGAGATCCAGATGACTGGACACCCTGATTATTAGCCCAACTATGATCAGGGAAATCCAGAGGATTGAAACCAGAGGATTGAAACAAAACCAGAGGATGTCAACCAGCAACACTTTCTAAGAGTTGCCAATGGCGGTTTTGGGCAACCGCCTCTTGAACTTCATAAAACTTATCGTGACAGTGGTTGTCTACCTGTAAGGGCAACTCTTCATTTTTGATCACGAAATTCATGCGAATTTCCTGATCGGTAGCCATCGATTTGTCAATCAAGACTTCCACTGTCACGAGTTTGGCAAAGGCAACATGACCGGGGATCTCCCGTGCCATGATATAGTCTCCCGTGTCATAGATAATGTCGAAATCGCAGGATTGTAAAACCTCAATCAATGATGGTTGAAGGTGATCGGGAGAAACTGCAACCGTAAATGAACAAGTGTAGCGAGCCATATTTAACCCTTGGCGTCAGATAGCTAGATCATTACATAAGATCTATCCAAAGCTACCCACAAGTGGGCATCTGGAGGTACTTACTTCCTGCTTCACTCTGGCTTGTGACAGCACTGAACCAGTCCACAGGCTAACACCACCTGTATGAAGCTTGGTAACCAAGCTCATACAGCGGCTATCTAAAGTCACCTACCTAGCGGCTTTGGCTGGATAGGTATACCAATAAAGTATACATACTCTTGACGGTAGATTCCATCGGGACAAACATCTGCCCATCTTTCACTTTATGCAAGGACATGATTTTGGGTGACAATGGGGAGAGATGTAATCAGATGAGGCGTGGATAAGGGGAAATGCTGATCGTGTTTGAGGGAGTCGAAGGCAGTGGCAAAACCACCCAAATTCAGCGATCGCGCGATTGGTTCCTCAGCAGTGGTGTACTCGACAAACTAAGCAATTACGGCAAACAGCCACCTGTCATCGTTACCCGAGAACCCGGAGGAACCCCCCTCGGCGTCAAACTACGTCAACTTTTGCTCCAAGAACAGTCCTCATCCCTACAACACCGCACCGAACTCCTCCTCTACGCGGCTGATCGATCGCAACATGTTGAAGAATTGTTACAGCCTCAGCTTAACGCCGGGGCGATTATTTTGTGCGATCGCTACACTGACTCAACGATTGCCTATCAGGGGTATGGACGAGGGATTGACCTAGCCCTAATTGAGCAAATCAACCACATCGCCACAGGAGGGCTAGAAAGCGATTTAACCTTGTGGTTAGATGTTGATGTCACCATTGGCTTACAACGGGCAAGAGAACGGGGCGTCGCCGATCGCATGGAACAAGCCGAGTTAGCTTTTCACCAGCGAGTCCAACAAGGGTTTGCCCAGTTAGCCTCCCAGCATCCCCAGCGAATTGTCCGAATTGACGCCAATCAAAGCCCTGACGCCGTGCAATTGGATATTCAGGCTGTGTTACGTCAACGGCTTCAGCAAAAGTATGTCATAGATATTTGACAAATGACAAATGACGTAGCTTGCTTCTCGCGAAGCGAGTATGACAAATGACAATAGTCGGACAACAACAAGCGATCGCACTCTTAGAAGGGGCAATGACAGCCAACCGCATCGCCCCAGCTTATCTGTTTGTCGGTTCTCCTGGAGTCGGGCGGGCTTTAGTCGCCCGGTGGTTCATTGAACGGTTATTTTGTCAAGACATTCCACCCCAGAAGCAACCCTTAGTTAAGAAACGCCTACAACAGGGGAACCACCCGGATCTCCTCTGGGTTGAACCCACCTATCTACACAACGGTATTCGCCTATCCGCCAAAGAAGCCGCAGAAAAAGGACTCAAGCGCAAAACGCCCCCCCAAATCCGCCTGGAACAAATTCGCGAAATTAGCCAATTTTTAGGACGTTCTCCCCTAGAAGCCTCTCGTCAAATTGTGGTGCTGGAACAGACGGAAACTATGGCAGAATCAGCCGCCAATGGCTTGCTCAAAACGCTAGAAGAACCCGGAAACGCCACGTTAATTTTAATCGCGCCCAGTCCCGATGCCTTATTACCCACCTTAGTATCCCGGTGTCAACGAATTCCCTTTTCCCGATTGGCACAAGACGACATGGCACAAATACTACAGCAAACGGGTTATCAGCAGATTCTCCAAGAACCCTCGATATTAGCCATTGCCCAAGGGAGTCCCGGAGAAGCGATCGCGGCGTTTGAACAACTGCAAGCCATTCCCCCAGAATTACTGGCAAAGTTGAATCAATTGCCGAATTCATCCCGTATGGCGCTAGAACTGGCGAAGGAAATTGATAAAACCCTTGATCCCCAAGCTCAATTGTGGTTAGTTGACTATTTACAGCATCAGTATTGGCAACACCAACCCCATACCCGGATCATTCACCAATTAGAACAAGCCCGAACCTACTTGCTTGGATATGCTCAACCTCGATTGGTTTGGGAAGTGACATTCTTAGAGTTAAAGCGTTGATCCGTGTAGTGGCGTGACCCACTTAATTTGATAGATTAGCTTGGGTTCGTAGTAAGGGCTTTAGCCCTCGATAGATTTTGCTGGGTTTCCTATCGTCAACTCACCCTACAACCTATTCCACCATGTTAGCTGTTTCACACCAGTTGAGGAGAGGGCGACCCGAGTCAATTAAGAGGACTGATGTTGTGAATTAAACCAAGCGGGTCGCCCCTACAGAAATACAAAATTAATTTTAATTTCATTCGGGTTTGTCACATTACCTAATTTATAGCACTACGTACTCTAATTAGGACATAAAAGAAAACATTAAATCGCTCAACACCGAGCGAAGCCGAGGTGTTGACCCTGAGCGACTTGTACCGAGCGTGTTACCGAGCGAAGCCGAGGTAGGTCGAGGTGTTGCCCATTGCCCATTGCCCAGCGCGTAGCGCTATGCAATGACCTAATCCTATTCATGTTCATGAGAATGTCCCGACTCTTCTTGGTGGTCTTGTTTCGACTGTTCATGTTCAGTTTCTGCCCCATCATGCTGATGATCGCCAGATTCTGTGGCATCATTAGGGACTAAAAATTGCAATTCTGAGCGAACTTCTGTATGTCTAATTATTCCCCCCTGAAGTCCTGTCTATGACACCAACCCTGTGGCGATGATTGTTACAACTAAAAAACTAATGGGAAACCAATAGGGAGTTTTATTTATCCCTCGAAACAAACCAAATAAGCTCATAATTCCTAATAGTTCTAAGGCGATGAGTGCTTGCTGGGCAATGTTGCTGTGAGCGTGAACCAACGAATGGGAAACGCTAGGAAGAGAAACCACCATTTCTTCTGCTTGCTGCCCTGCCAAAAAAACGGGGATCGTAATTAAGGCAATGATAAAGAAACACCAATAACTTGCCTTTTTAAAATCTTCACTATCTTTGGCTAGGGCATAAATGAGCAGGAGCAAGCCAAATATAGCTCCAACGATGGGAAAATGATTCAAAAGTAAATGGATGTGAGTCCAGCTTAACTTCATAGTTTTTAATTTCACTAAATAAAGGTTGCGAGGGCGACAAAAGGGTTTATAAATTGCAATAAACAAGCCTTGATTCGATTAAAAATGCACTGTTAGAACGGATAAATAGGGTGATGGAAATAAATAATACTTATTCAGTTATTCCTATTTAAGCACAGAATAGTCAGTTGTTTTTCCTTTACATTAATACACTTTTTTTGTAAAAATTAAAAGTTTATTTCATACTATAAAGCTGTTGAGAAAAATAGATCTATCCAAGGAGGTAGATTTAAAAGGCGCTGATAAATTATCGGAATTTTCGTCTATACTTGACTTGACAAAAATCCTCTCAGCAAAGGTTTGCTTTTAGTTCACTGATCAATAAAATGTGAATGAAAAAATAGTGATTGTATTTTTTGAATAGGTTGTATGATGAATTGGGATTACGAACTTTTAGTTATTGGTGCAGGACCCGGTGGTTTAGCGGCGGCTGAAACGGCGGCTGACTATGGGGTTCGGGTGGCGATCGCGGAGCAAGAGCAAGTCGGTGGGACTTGTGTGGTGCATGGGTGTATCCCTGAAAAACTCATGACGTATGCGGCGGGTTTCTCCAAAGTATTTGAACGGGCGGATGAATATGGCTGGGGTCATGTGTCTAAGAACTTTGATTGGTGTCAATTTATGGAAGCCAGAAACCGCGATATTCAGCATCTGTGCCAAATGCATATCCAGAAGCTGGAAAAAGCTGGCGTTGAATTGATCAAAGGACATGCTAAATTCTTAGATGCTCACACGGTAGATATTAATGGACAGGAGTATAAGGCGAATAAAATTTTGATTGCGGTTGGTCGAAAAGCGATCAAACCTGAGGTTCCCGGAATTGAATATGCGATTACGACGCGGAAATTTCTAGAACTGAAGCATCAACCCAAACACTTAGCGATTATTGGCAGTAATTATATTGCTGTAAAGTTAGCTGGGATGATGAATGGGTTGATCTCAAAAGTGACGCTAGTCATATCCGACGATAAAGTTTTGCCCGGTTGTGATCACGCTTTGCGGACAACGGTTCAAGACGAGATGACGCGGTTGGGAATTAGAATTTGCACCAATAGCCAGGTTGAGAAAATTGAGCGGGTGCAAGATTGTCTGAATTTGAGGTTATCGGATAGTAATGAACCCGTCGAGGTGGAGACGGTTGTCTGGATTAGCGATCGCGTTCCTAACTGGGATGGATTGGGTTTAGAGAAAGCTGGAGTTGAGGTTAAGCAGGGAGCGATCGCGGTCGATGAGTACAGCCGTACCAGTCAAGCGAATATTTTCGCCGTAGGTGATTGTACCGCTAGACCCCGGTTCACGCCAGTTGCGATCGCAGCGGGTCGAGCTTTCGCCGATACTGAATTTGGTGATCATCCTCGAACTGTCGATTATGACTATGTTCCCTACGTTGTCTCGTCTCAACCGGAAGCGGCTACTGTCGGGTTAACCGAAGCGCAAGCCAAAGCGCAGTTGGGTAAAGCAGTGCGTTGTTATCAAAAAACATTCCAATCCCTTTTGGATATGAGGGCAGAATCACCGGAACAAACCCTGCTCAAACTGGTGGTTGATGACAACTCAGATCGGATTGTGGGCGCTCAGATGGTAGGAGACTGTGCCTCTGAGATTATTCAGATGATTGCTTTGGCGATTAACGCCGGAGTAACCAAGGCAGATTTTAATCATACGATTGGCATTCATCCTTCCATCGGTGAAGAATTTTTCTGTTTATCACCGTAGGGGTTTGGTTTCCAAACCCCCTCCCAAACTACTCTACTTAATAACCGTAGCAATTAACCCCCCAGCTAACCAGATATAGGAGACAAGAGCTAGCCAAAACAGCACCCGCTCAATGATACTTTTCTTACCACCGCCGTGATGCATTCCACCTTTGTGTTCTTTTTTGCCACCCCAGCGCAGCCAAGCTAGAACCCCGGTGACAGCGAGAAAGGCAAGATTCAGCCAGAAGGTATAGTCAATCGCAAAACGTTGTGTCTCAGCTTGACTCTGCCCAGTGCTTTCTGGCAAAAGCCCGAATAGGGAAAAGCCATAGTGCATAACAATCGCTGTCACCACCAACGCCGCTAAAAAGACACCCAGGATATAGGATGCCATTTTCCAGCCGTAGTATTTAGCATTAATCCGAATTACCGGGAACACAACTAAATCACTAAAAATAAACGCGATCACCCCAGCAAAACTCACCCCATTGGCATAGAGAACCGAAGCCAAGGGAATATTTCCCATAGAACCGATAAACGTGAAAAACGCCGCCACAGGTCCAATGATTGTATTTTCGAGAATCGCCAAAAATCCCGGATTACCATCTTGTCCCGAACCAATAAACAGGAACTGAAAAAACGATCGCGGCACAAATACAGCAATCGCCCCCGCCACAGTAAAGCCGATGGTTACGTCTTTCCAAACCATCTTCCATTCCATGAAATATTTGCGGGCAACCTGTTTCCATCCCTGAATTGTTTGAATCTTCTCTTTCCAGTCGGGAACATCTTCCCCCTCATTTGCCTCGCCTTCATTGTCCCGCAATCGTTTGCGTACTTTTCTAATTAGCTTCGTAGGGCGGGTAAATTTCACAATCAACCACGTAAAAATAATTAGCAGCAGTCCCCCCACATACTCGCCGACGACGAACTGCCAACCGAGGAAAACGGCAATAATAAAACCTAACTCAATAACTAAATTAGTTGAGGCGAGTAAGAAAGCCAGGGAAGGAACAAACCCTGCGCCTTTTTTAAATAATGATTTTGTTGTCGCTAGGGCAGCAAAACTACAGGAACTCGATATAAAGCCGAAAAACGTTCCCAAGGCGACGCTCCCTTTTCCGGCTTTGCCCATGGTTTGTTTCATGCGTTCGCGGGTGACAAAAACCTGGATAGCGCTACTAATCACATAACCCAGAATAAACGCCCATAACGCTTTCCAGAAAAAGCCGAGTGAGGTTAGCACTGCCTCACTATACAATTGCCAAAAGCCTGCATTATTCATGCTAATTTTTTTGTTTTTATCGTCTTTTAACTAGCCAACGGACTTTCCTGATTGATCAGAAATCAACTTTGTTGAGAAAATCCATCAATAGCTAGATAAACTGAAATAGATTCCAGTTATGATGATTACCGTACATTAGGGATCAAGTTATGACATCTAGCTAGGGGAAGATGATGAATCATAGCTAAACTGTTCACTGTTCGGCATTTAAACCATAATGTCAATAAAGGCGCAATCCTTGTAGTGCGAGCATCTTGCTCGCTACTAATAGCATCTTGCTCACTACTAATAGCATCTTGCTCGCTACTAATAGCATCTTGCTCGCTACTAATAGCCAATTTAAATGCATGACAGCTTAATCCATTTAAGTAGAGACCATGGATGAATCCCTTCTACTGAGGTTTATTCAACTTTTCCCGATGCAAAATCGAGGAACAACCTCTCATGTTTTTACACCTTACTAGAAAATGTTTTACTATCACGCGCCCAATAGTCAGAACAATTTTTGGCTTTGATACTAAGAACCATAGAGGGATGGACTGCACAGTTTGGTTCAGCTTGCTGGTTAAAAAACCTACAGTTTGCACAAGGGGGATGTTGATGGTGTTTGAGTAGAGAAAATCTAAAACTGAAGAGTTTCCTCAATTTTGCAGGCTTAAGCTTAAGACCCACTAAAATTAAGCCGATTCCCAAAAAGCTTAAACTGGTAACAAGTGGACTTACTGCGTCTGGAGATGCTTTAGGTTCATTAACAGCGATATCATTCAACGCCACTTTTTGGGAGGAAACCGTTTGCAACTCCTGGTTTTCAACGGTGTTGCTACTGACGAGTGAGCGATAGGGTTGTGGGTTGGTATTCATGATAGTCCTCTAGGGTTTACAACTAATTTTTGACTGTGGCGTCAATATTTAAGCTAACGGAATTGACCTAATTTACCCCCGGAAACTCAATCACCGAGTAACCTGCTGCATAAGTGTTGTGGGGGGTGGGTAGAGAACAGGGGAAGTAGGGGAAGCAGGGGGAATGGGGGAGCAATGATATATTTTCCCTGATAGCGGTGTAAGGGTATGAAAGGGTTTAACCCTATGACATACATTGAAGATGAGCCAATGTCCATCAAACCGCGAACCCACAAATCCGGCTGATTTTAAGGTTGACCTAGATTACTGTCCTCTCGCTTTTTACTGTAGAAAGTTATTGGTGCGATCGCGTCCAACTAGAGAATGAGCTGTAATATCTGACTAAGGGTGGACAACGGTTTCATTTGAGTTGAAGATGAAGCCAATTTAGCCAAAACGCCGGAAGCCCCACGCTGTCACGACGCGCAGCGCTGGGTACGTCACCCAAGGGTAGCCAGTTTACGATTCGCTGATCCAAGCCAATTTAAATGGATTTTTGTAACTTTTCATACATTTTGCTACTATCAGAGAATAGTAATTATAAAGAAAGCAAAATAGAATTAGCTTCTAGGGTTCCGATTTCGGATTCAACCGCTGAAATGACTGGTCCAAGAGAAGCAGGCTACCCAAAAAAGATTTTATCAATCCGCACGGATTACTAAATCAGTAGCCCCACGGCGGGAGAAAAGCCCGGGAGATGTTGGCGAAGGCAAGAGTCGTCACACTTCTGGGTATTTTTCCTGTTTTTTGGTGACATTAATCTGGAGAAATTTATGAGTGAGTCATTTCCATTTCAACGCCCGAATAACAACCCCAATGAATACCCCAGCGAAGCTCAACGTGCTTTAGAACGAGAACAACAGCTTCCTTTAACTGGCTGGCAACAAGAAGTCAACCAAGGGTTAGACTACGGTTTAGAAGCCGCTGAAAGTATCCGCGATCGCACGATTCCTACGTTTTCGCGAGGTGAATTGCCCCACTATGCTGGGATTAATACCTTTATGAAAGCGCCTTATTTAGAAGATGTGCGTCAAGTTGGCAATTATGACGTAGCGATTATCGGGGTTCCCCATGATTCCGGTACAACTTATCGCCCGGGTACGCGGTTTGGTCCCCAAGGGATTCGTCGGATTAGTGCCTTGTATACGCCGTACAATTTTGAATTAGGCGTTGATTTACGAGAACAAATTACCCTCTGTGATGTGGGCGATATTTTTACCATCCCGGCGAATAATGAAAAGTCTTTTGACCAAATTTCCAAGGGAATTGCCCATGTTTTTAGTTCCGGTGCATTCCCGATTATTCTAGGCGGCGATCATTCCATTGGATTTGCCACAGTGCGGGGAATTTGTCGGCATCTGGGGGATAAAAAAGTGGGCATTATTCACTTTGATCGCCATGTCGATACCCAAGAAACCGATCTCGATGAACGGATGCATACCTGTCCCTGGTTTCACGCCACTAATATCAAAAATGCTCCGGCTAAAAACCTAGTCCAACTGGGAATTGGTGGCTGGCAAGTCCCGCGTCAAGGCGTCAAAGTTTGTCGAGAACGGGCTACGAATATTCTCACCGTTACCGATATTACAGAAATGGGATTAGATGCGGCAGCCGATTTTGCCATAAAGCGAGCCACTGATGGGACAGATTGTGTCTGGATTAGTTTTGATATTGATTGTATTGACGCTGGATTTGTTCCCGGAACCGGGTGGCCCGAACCCGGTGGTTTACTGCCCCGTGAAGCCCTCTATCTGCTCAAGAAAATTGTCCAAAATGTTCCGGTTTGTGGGTTAGAAGTGGTCGAAGTTTCACCTCCCTATGATATTAGTGATATGACCTCGCTCATGGCAACCCGGGTGATTTGTGATACGATGGGTCATTTAGTCGTATCGGGTCAGCTTCCTCGCCAGGAAAAGCCTGATTACATTCAAATGAATTATCAAGCTGAAATGGTGGAATGGATTTAATTCATTTAAGTATAAAATGGCAGAAATTGAGAAAATTGGGGGAGGGATAAAGCGTGCATGAAACCGATATGACCAAAGCCTTAATTTTGACAGTCCGCCAATGGTGGGAGGAACAACCCTCTCGTCCGCAAATTGATACGATTCACCTGACAGTGGGGAAATTCACTTGTGTAGAACCTGCTAGTTTGCAATTTGCGTTTGCGGCACAGACTCAAAAGGGTTTTTTAGAGGGGGTAAAATTAACCATTCACGAGACGCCTTTGGTCGCATTTTGCCACGCCTGTCAAGAGGAATACAAACCCGAAATCGGATTGCACTATTCTTGTCCCAGTTGCCAATCTCTGATGGAGGATATTCGTTCGGGACGAGAACTGAAAATCAATCGGATTGAATATGCTCAATCTTGTGTTGAAAGGTAAGGAGGTGGGCAAAATTAAAGTTAACGGTTGAGATGTCATTTGTCATTCGTCATTTGTCATTGGTGATTTGTCATAAGCTGTTCGGCATTTAAACCTTAATGTCAATAATGACGAAATCCTTGTAGTGCGTTAAGCGAAGCCATGCCGCAGGCTTTGCATCTTGCTCGCTACTAATACCCAATTTAAATGCATGACAGCTTACTCGCTTTCCTGGAAAAGCCAGCTACGTCTTATATTATTTTTAATTGAGTTCAAAACCTGATAAAATAGCGAACGAGACGCTCGCACTACAGCGATTCTCTATTGCCCATTGCCTATTCCCTATGAAACCTTTCCCCCCCACAAAACTTATTTAGCCTAACTAACAATGCACCAAACCGTTGAAGCTGCTTTAGAAATTAACTTACTCCACGCTAACCAAGCGGGAGCCAATCACAACCGCGCCCATTTTGATCAGTGGGGAATTACCTGTCTAAATATCATGAGTAGCCCCGGTGCGGGGAAAACAGTGCTGTTAGAGCGTACTTTAGCCGCCCTGAATCCTGACTTAAAAATGGCAGTAATTGAAGGGGATATGACAACTGAATTAGACGCCGAACGGCTGCGTCAATACGGTGTTCCTGTGATTGCGATTAATACCGGACGTTCCTGTCATCTTGACTCAAAAATGGTATCAGGAGGACTTCACACGTTAGCAGCGGAATACAATCCAGCGGAATTGGATCTCGTTTTTGTCGAGAATGTCGGTAATCTGGTTTGTCCGGCTGAATTTGAAGTGGGAGAACATGGCAAGGTTGCACTGATAAGTGTCACCGAGGGAGAGGACAAACCATTGAAATATCCAATCATGTTTCAAGAAGCAGACTGCTTATTAATTAGCAAAATCGACTTAGCCCCTTACCTGGATATTGATCTCAACCGTCTGGAATCTAACGTGCGTCAAATCAATCCCCAGGTTACGATTATTCGGCTCTCGGCGAAAACAGGTGAAGGATTAGATACCTGGTTGACTTGGTTGCGAACTCAGGTCAAAGAATCAAAATCTCTATCTAATGGGTGAATCCTGAACAGGGTTGAATGGGTTACCATTCGAGAGTTCAAGTTCTAAAGTCTCAATTAAGTATGTTCAGGATAATTAATCAAGTTTCGGGCAATTCTCAACAATACCGGGCGAAAAAGATGCTGTCCGTTCTTTTGTCGATGGCATTAGTGGCATTGACTTGGACAGGCACTTTATTTAATCCCATGCCTACAGCCCAGGCTTTAACTGTGAAAATGACACCATTTATCGTTGCTGATAGTAACCCCGTTGACAAAGTATTTGGTTCGGGAACCAGCGACCAAATTCAAGGAAAAGCCAAAGAAGATATTGGCACGGTAGAACGAAATATGGGCAAAGCTAAGGAAGACGTTAAAGGTGCAGCCAAGCAAGTCCAAGGGCGGGCGGAGCAAGATACAGGTCGGGTTAAAAATCGCGCCGACGATGCAGGATCGGATATGGAAAAGGCGTCTGAAAATTTAGGAGATGCGATTAAGAGTTTGTTTGGAGAATAGTAGCTAAGGCGGTTGTCTGAACGAATTAGCTAAAAACTCCTCCAGCAATGGTAATATTAGCGAGTCAATAACGGCTTTTCTGACTTCAGTAGAAACGTTCCAGTAGAGCGTCTCTACTGAATTTGTAATTTTTTGATAGTATGACGACTCTTTCCCCAATTGTTAAACCCGTTAGCCAGATGCAACTAGCACCCGGCAGTGCTGTGACAATTCCTAATGTAAACTGGCAGGAATTTGAGTCTATTTTGTCAGAGTTAGGAGAAAAACGTGCAGCAAGACTTGCTTACAGCCAGGGAACCTTAGAAATTAGGGTTCCTTTACCTGAGCATGAAAAACCGAAGGATATTATTTCAGATATTGTCAAGCTATTGCTTAAGGCGACAAGTAGGCGATATGAACCTTTTGGTTCAACGACGTTTAAAAAAGAGGGTGCAGCAGGCGTTGAACCAGATGCCTGTTTCTATATCCAGAATTATCAACAAATGATTGGTCGTCGCCGACTTGAACCCGATGATCCACCGCCTGATTTGGCAATCGAGTCAGATGTTACCTCGAAAACAACATTGGATGCTTATCAAGCGATTGGCGTTCCCGAAGTCTGGGTTTATGATTGTGGCAAGTTGATAATTTATATTTTAATTGAAGGAGACTATAGACAATCCGATAGTAGTCCAACGTTTCCAGAAATTTCGATCACTCAGGTTATCCCGGCTACCGTAAAACGGTCATGGCAAGTGGGACATGTTCAGGCATTAGAGGAATTTGAAAGCGCGATCGCAAGATGAACGTTGGAGAAGCAGGGCGGTTCAAACCGCAGCTACACAAACTAAACCCGCCTGCGCGGGTTTCACAACCCTTGATTTTTCGGATAGTCCGCGTAGGCGAACTTCGTTTTTAGAATTCCGCAAATTCCATTCGCCAGGGTTTGTTTGAGGTTTTTAAGGAGTGTACTATTTCTCTTATGCTGCTGAGTATGGGAATTATTATCTGGTTTCAGACGCGATCGCATTCCCGGCGCTAATTTTAATTCCTTATAGGGATTCACGAAAATTCCAACATTCCAATAATTTTAGGGACACGGCATTGCCGTGCCCTTTCAATCCCTGATCGTGATTCTTTTGTAGGTTGGGTTGAGGAACGAAACCCAACTCTAGGTTACTAGCTCAATGCAAGCGCAAGCGTTCTTCAACAAAGAACAGACCTAACGAGTTGCATTCGTGACTCGAATCTAGATCATTGTAGTTGAGAGGTATAAAAGCGCTATTTTGGGTACGATGATTCCCCCAAATAAGCTGATAACCCATATCAAAAAGAGGTTTGACTATTTCTTTATTTGAGAGACCAAAGGCATTAACTTTCGAGAGTGAATCGAATTCTAGTAGGAAAAAAGGTTTGGATTTTTCAAGTGTTTTCATTGCTCCGGGGATGATTTTAGCTTGGAAACCTTCTACATCCATTTTAATCAAATCTGGCATTACAGAATTTTCTTCACAGAAATCATCAATTGACCAACAATCTATGTTAAATTGCTTAAAATATTGCTTATACTTAAAATATTTTTTTTTCGGGGTTCGATCCAAAAACTGCTTCAACTTATCTTTGCTCTCCCATAACTTATATGTGCCATAAACTTGCATGTTTTTTAAAATTATCTTGAGACGATCTAAATAGGGATAATTACTAACACTATCAATTTTAAAACCTCGGTTGATTATAGATTTATTTAGTTCCGAGGAGTCAGAAAGTGCATAGTTAAAGGCTTTATTTCGAGATACATCTAGTTGGTGGTTAAGATCGATGTTATGTTTTAGGGAGGCAAACGAAACCGGATTCATCTCAAATGAATAAACTTTTGCGGCATCAAATATTGACAAACATATTAGAGAAAAGTAGCCGTGTAAAGCTCCAACATCAAAGACTGTCTTGATTGATTTTGCTGATGTACATAACGCATCAAAAACAGCAATTGTTCCAGGTTCGTGAATTGCGCCTCCAGAATGTTTAGTACGCATCCATTGAGTAGACATACCCCCAGCCGTTTCTCCGGATTTTACATAGAAATAAACGGGTTGATAAGAATTTAAAACCAGCTTTTGCCTATGGGAATCTTCACTAAAGCTATAGGAGAGGGAACGAAGTGATAAATTAATTTGTTCACACAAGTATTCAGTATGATTCATTAGATTAATTCCTCCAACAATTAAATAAAGTTCGTTGCTAAAAAAATGCACTAGAACACTGGTCTGAGGTTATCGTTCAATTGCTGTACTCATGTCAAGTCCTGTTAATTGCCCATAATACTAATGCTGCAACAGTAAGGGTTTCGGGCTTTTTTATTAGGAGCGATTTGCGGGAGATAATATCACAACTCTAGCCAGTAAGTCCAGCTACCCCCCTATTCCACATCCCTGATTTTTATTTTTCCTTGACTCTCCAGTCTACTGGAGACTTTATCCTATAAATGTACACCCTTCAGACGTGCCATTACCCCTCCTCACTCCCTCACCCTCCGCACCTCCCAAATTGCAGATCTCCAGGAGTCAACCATGGAAACCAGCCATCTACGACTACAAGGAATGGGTTGCGCCTCTTGCGCCGCCACCATTGAACAAGCCATCCAAAACGTTCCTGGCGTTGTTGACTGTAATGTTAACTTTGCCATGGAACAAGGAACTGTAACCTATAATCCCAAAGCGACAAATTTAGACACCATCCAACAAGCCGTCGCCGATGCAGGATATGGGGCGCATCCCTTAGATACCACCCAAATGGGTGAAGACACCGACGCTGAAAAAGAAGCACGGGAAGCCCATCAACGGGATCTCAAACGTAAAGTTATCGTCGGCGGCGTTATCAGCCTAATCCTCGTCGTCGGTTCACTTCCGGCGATGACAGGGTTGCACATTCCCTACTTTCCCTCCTGGCTGCATAATGCTTGGGTGCAACTGGTGTTAAGTACACCTGTACTGTTTTGGTGCGGTCAATCCTTCTTTGTCGGCGCGTGGAAAGCCTTTAAACGCCATGGCGCGGATATGAATACGCTAGTAGCGCTGGGGACAGGTTCGGCTTATTTATATTCTCTCTTTGTTACCCTTTTCCCTGGCTTTTTAATCGCCCAAGGCTTGTCGCCGGATATCTATTACGAACCCGCCGCTGTGATTATTACCCTAATTTTATTAGGGCGACTGTTGGAAAATCGGGCAAAGGGTCAAACCTCAGAAGCGATCCGTAAGTTAATGGGATTACAAGCGAAAACAGCGCGGGTAATTCGGAAAGGTGAAGAGGTTGATATTCCGATTGAACAGGTAATCGTCGATGATATTATTGTCGTGCGCCCTGGGGAAAAGATTCCCGTGGATGGGCAAGTGGTTGATGGTGCATCCACGATTGATGAATCCATGGTAACCGGAGAACCTATCCCGGTGAAAAAACAAGCTGGCGATGAAGTGATTGGCGCTACGATTAATAAAACCGGGAGTTTTAAATTCCGCGCCTCACGAGTGGGGAAAGATACGGTATTGGCGCAAATTGTCAAATTAGTCCAAGAAGCCCAAGGGTCAAAAGCCCCGATTCAGAAACTCGCGGATCAAGTCACAGGCTGGTTTGTACCCGTTGTAATTGCGGTTGCGATCGCGACGTTTGTGATCTGGTTTAATGTAATGGGTAATGTTACCCTTGCCACGATTACTACGGTTGGCGTTTTAATTATCGCTTGTCCCTGTGCCTTAGGATTAGCTACCCCGACATCGATTATGGTTGGTACCGGCTTGGGCGCAGAAAATGGCATTTTAATTAAAGGGGGCGACAGTTTAGAACTCGCTCATAAACTTCAGGCAATTGTCCTGGATAAAACCGGAACGATTACCGAAGGAAAACCCAGCGTAACTGACTATGTTACCGTCAAAGGAACAGCCGATCATCATGAAATAAAACTGCTCCGATTAGCCGCTGCTGTGGAACGGCTTTCAGAACATCCCTTAGCTGAAGCCATTGTTGATTATGCCAAATTACAGGGCGTAGAATTCCCCTTACCCGACGTACAACACTTTGAAGCCGTAGCTGGAATGGGGGTGCAAGGAGAAGTGGAGAATCACTTCATCCAAATTGGCACTCAACGCTGGATGAATGCATTAGAAATTGATACCCAATCCCTACAATCTCAGAAACAAACCTGGGAAGCGGCGACCAAAACAACGGCTTGGATTGCTGTGGATGGTAAGATTGAGGGATTAGTGGGCATTGCTGATGCCATAAAACCTTCTTCTGTGGAGGCGGTAAAGAAACTGCAACGCTTGGGATTGCAAGTGGTGATGTTAACCGGAGATAATCAACAAACAGCAGACGCGATCGCACGAGAAATTGGTATCCAGCACGTCTTTGCCGAAGTGCGCCCGGATCAGAAATCCGATGTCATCCGTTCCCTACAAACCGAATCGATTAAGAAGACTCCACAATCAACAATTAGCCAGGGCTGGTTTAGTGAAATTAGTGGTTTTTTCCTAAACCTTATCGGTAAAACCCGCCCCTACACTATCAACAATCAACATTCAAACCGGATTGTTGCTATGGTAGGCGATGGAATTAATGACGCCCCCGCCTTAGCCCAAGCGGATGTGGGAATAGCTATTGGTACGGGTACGGATGTGGCTATGGCAGCCAGTGATATTACCCTAATTTCCGGTGACTTAAACGGCGTGGTTACGGCGATTCAACTCAGCCACGCCACGATGGGAAATATTCGCCAAAATCTGTTTTTTGCCTTTATTTATAACACCGCCGGGATTCCAATTGCGGCGGGAATTCTTTACCCCTTATTTGGTGTATTACTCAATCCAATTATAGCCGGGGGAGCCATGGCGCTGAGTTCTATTTCTGTGGTCACTAATGCATTACGGTTACGGAATTTTCAGCCCAAACTTATCAGCGATCGCCTGTAGGGGCGACCCACTGAAATCAATAAATAACTCAGATCCATTCAACTTTATCGGGTCGCCCTTTATTAACCTTGAGGAGCAATCAAACCCATGGTAACTAAACCTAAAATTTTAACCTATCTGATTAGTTTAGGACTTATATTCGGAGTTGCTGTTAATCCGGCTATGGCTAAATTGTCAGAACATCAGTCCCAGAAAACGAGCCAATTTAGCAAAATTGAGCAACCGTTACTCCTGAAAGTGGGGGTTACGTTAGGGGGAGTTGTATTAATTGGTGCAGAACTTTGGTGGTTTTTATTCAGCAAACATCAATCCAACAAGTCTTGAGTTAGAACGGCGAGGACAGCGCAACTACAAACCCGTGTTACCCTAGGCGATTTAGCCTTAAATATTTAGGGCTTGCTGCATAAGTGTGTAAGGTAGACTAGATAGGGGTTTCAAGCCATTTTCCGACCCAACAAGTGCAAGGTTTTTACACTATAACCGTCTTGCATCCTGGAATTTTTGCCGACCTCAGCGCCGAATTCTCCCTCGACAGAGGGTTGAAACCATTGCAAGAAAAATCAGGTAATATCCGGAAA
>NZ_JAVJTO010000121.1:0-36851 GCF_040220235.1 Coleofasciculus sp. B1-GNL1-01 | reverse complement strand
CTATTGCCTATTGCCTATTGCCTATTGCCTATTGCCTATTGCCTATTGCCTATTGCCTATTGCCTATTGCCTATTGCCTATTGCCTATTGCCTATTGCCTATTGCCTATTGCCTATTGCCTATTGCCTATTGCCTAGCGCGTAGCGCTATAACTTACCACGGACTACCAATCATCATAAATCCCGACCAATAATAAGGATGGGATAAATCAACTTGTCCCAACTCAGCCAATTGTGGCGGCAACGATACCCCACTTTGCGTTCCACTTCCGCGCAATTGTCCTTCTTCAATCACGACACTTCCCCGCAACATTGATAACTGGGCTTCTCTTAGCGCCTCTGCTTTAATTGGAGTCTGACCTAATTGGTTATACAACTCAGTCATTAAAGCCAATGTCCCTTGGTCACTCACCTGCCAGACACTACCTAAAGCACTCTTCACACCCGACGCCACGGCTAATCCAGCAAATCCTAACTCGGCTTGATTGTCTCCCACCGCCGTGCGACAAGCCGATAAAACTAATAACTCCACAGGCGGATTATCCCAATTCATCTGTTGCATTTGGGCTAAAGTTAGCTTGTCATTCCATAACTGCACATAGGAATTACTGGGTCCCCCAGAGTTAAAATCGGCATGAGTGCCTAAGTGAATAATTTCATAAGGATAACGCTGGCGTTCTTGAATTAAATTCTCTAACGTAAACTCCTGATTCAGAAAAACTTGACCACCCACTTCTTGGGCAATCGTCGATAACTCAACTGGAACCGCTGGTAACGGATTAAGTTCCGTAAATTCTGATGCCCCCATCGCTAAGATTCGCGGATTTGTCAGCGGCTGATAATTACTATTCATCAGGCTGAATGTGGGAATCATGCTGAGGCTGTAGTTTTCAATCAAAAACTGTTGACCATCATGCAAGACTGGCATAGGTATCGTCCGTAATCCCGCATCCATGGAAAAGAGTAACGTATCAATTTCAGCCGCTTCCAGTTCCGATGCAATCGGGGCAATTAACCACTGATAAAGTTGTTGCGCGGGTTTCAAATAACCATTCCCCCGGCGGCGAAATGCATCCGTCAGTTGGACTCGCAGTTCATTCGTAACTCCTAGAAGTTGGTCGCGATTAACCGGGATAACTTTAGTGACAGGTTCAGCGGCGGCGGTAAAGAGGACTAATTTCACTCCATCGGGTTGGGTTACCGCATAAACCACGGCAGAACGATTCCCGGTTTGGCGTTCAATTTCTGCCAACGTCTGTTCAATACTGGCTAAGGAAATTGAATACTGAGAGAAATCTCGCCCAAAGTAATCCGCAAATTCTTTCAGTCGGGCTTGTTCTAAGGATTCAATATAGCGATTTGTTGCCCCTGCCGCATCTTGTAGGGTCAAAAGGGCGGTTGAGGCGTTGATAATCGGCAGCGCTTGAGTCACATTTCCTGTGGTGTCTATAAAAGGTAGAGACTCGATAAAATGGTCTGAATCAATCCCCTCATAAAGATTGTAAATGTCACTCGGGGAAAGAATTAGGTCTGCGGAAACAGGTGTCTGTGGAGGAACAGGTGTCTGTGGAGAACCTGCACTAATAATCTGAATATTTCCTGTCGTTTGAGTTGAGGGGAATGATTCCACCGGAGAAATTGTCGCACTACCCGTGGTAAGGGCAGCAGCTATGCCATTCGTCGTTGCATCACCGATTTCAAACGGTGTTTCATTTTCTCCGCCATGGCTAATCGTAATATTGCCTCCTTCACTCCCCCCAATTGTAGAGATACTTGCAGGTATGCCATTAGCGGCGGTAAAGATATCAGTGGCACGGAAAAAGCTGTCAGTGTTAATATCAACTGTGCCGCTTGCTGTACCCCCTTCTGTATTAATCCAGCTAACTTGAATATCATTAGGGGCATTAAGGCTAACATTACCCCCTCCCCCAGAACCACCAGTGGTGTTAATTTTCCCAGTGGTAATTTCCCGATTGGCTTCGATGACAAGATTCCCGCCATTGATATCACCAGAGGTATTAATATCACCCGTCGTAATCGCCCCATTTTGGCTAGTTAGCGCAATCGTTCCACCATTCGTCGGCGAACTACTATCCAGGATGCCACTACTAGCATCAATACTACCTTCACTGGTCAGCGTAATATTTCCAATACCTTGAGATTCAACCCTACCACTTCCCAGCAGAGAAATACCGATATTATCTGAAGCGGTTGCATCTTGTCCCGTACTACTTAGCAGAATATCACCCGTATTAGAACTTACCGTTGTCCCCGAATCCTGAATCTGAATTCCGCGACTGGAAGCCTCTGTTCCCCCTGTACCCTCTAGGGTAATATTCCCTGAACCTGTAGATTCAACCACACCGCCACTCAGCATAAAAATACCAAAGTTATTGTTTCCCGTGGCATTTCCGGCTTCACCCCTGAGGAGAATATCACCATTATTTGAACTTACGGTTCCTGCATTTTGAATCTGAATACCTCGATTCCCATCTGTTCCCATTCCCGCTGTACCCTCTAGGGTAATCGTGCCTGTTCCTGTGGATTCAACCACCCCACCCAGCATAAAAATACCAAAGTTATCGTTTCCGGTTGAGTCTCCACCAATACCGTTAATTAAAATATCGCCATTTTCAGAACTTACCCTTGTTCCAGGATTCTGAATCTCGATACCGCGAGTCGCACTTGTCCCAGAACCACCAGTTCCCTCTAAAGTAATAGTACCTGTTCCTGTTGATTCCACAACCGCACCATTACTCAGAAAAATCCCCGTTTTTGCGGCACCGTCACTGCTTCCTCTCCCGGTAATATCAATCGCACCTGTCCCAGAATTAAGTATTCCACCATTAAGCTGTACCGTTCCGATCGCATTACCGTCACTTCCCGGTTTTATGGAAATATTACCCCCATTTGTGAAAAGTTGCGACCCTGAATTCATCACAAATTGGGCAACTCCGGATTCTCGCTGGGCGGCTACAGCATTTTCATCATTAATTGTGGCGCTAAAGTTACCCCCCGCTAAGTTAATCAGCACATTATTAATCGTGATGCTTCTGCCTGCTTGCAGCGTCAACGTGCCAATGTTACTCGCATCGATACTCTGATTAATCGTAATATCATTATTTGCTTGCAGAACCACATTCCCCATTAGGGCATTAAATTGATCCGCATCAAAGGTAACTGAGTTGCCTGAATTTTCGCCAAAGGCATTATTGAGATTGAAATCATCCGTTCCTCCATCACTAATCGTGATATTCTTCGGATCAAATAAGATAGTTCCTAGATTTCCCGATGTTGCCCCAAGATCAATCAATCCTCGGAAAATCAAACTATCTCTAGCCGATATCTCCACCAAACCGCCATCACCGAAAGTTTCGCCCCCCGTGGCACTCACACTGCCATAAAAACGGTTGATTTCATCTGCCCAAGCCACAACCAGCCCAGCATTTCCATGTTCAAGTGCATCAGCATAAATAACGGAATCTGAACTTACAAATGTCTGTAAAGCATTCGGTATCGTACCTTGTCCTTGAAACCCGCCACCAATCAAAACTGTGCCACCGCCATCACCACCGGACGCATTAATTGTGGCATTCAGTAATCCCACTTGTTCGCCCACTAGATAGACATTACCCCCCACTTGTTCACTAGAGGTATCAATCACGCCAGATAAAATTGTTGTTCCTGATATAGTGGGAATTACCACATCTGAACCGATGAGTCGCACCGTATTTGCTGAGTCAACAATAACGCCTGTACTCTGTTCATCTTGTCCGGTGAGTAACTCAGCTAATTGTAATGGTGAAATTCCCTCTGCTGTTGGCAGAACATCTTCCCCCGTTGCGGCTTCAATTTCTAAAGACAGTAACATCCCCGCTTGAGAAATCCGGACTAAGTTTTCTCCAGGAACCGCCGTCATCGTAATAGTACCCCCAGGGGCGGAAAGGGTTCCTGTGTTGATCAATTGACCCGCCAGCAAGGTTAAATGTTCTCCCTCACTTACTGCCAATTCACCCGCATTAATAATGCTTCCTGGCTGATCCATCGTAAACGCAAAACGATTGGGAGAACCGACCAACGATTGATAGTCCGTCTCGCCACTGGAATTAAACCAACCATTCTCAAAACCCATCCCATTTGCCGTCGTTGCCATAAAACTTCCTGGCACATTCAGACTGGCATCTGACCCAAAAATAAATCCGGACGGATTCATTAAAAATAGATTAGAGTTTCCCCCACTGACCTGAATTAACCCATTAATAATCGACGCTTCGTTCCCAGATACTCTACCCAGAATATTGATAATTTGAGGATTCGACAAAAAGTTAGCAACTTGATTAGCATCGAGTCCAAATTCCTGGAAACTATGGAACAAATTCGCGCCATCTCCGGAAAGCGTTCCCCCTGTAATATTAAACTGGTTCCCTTCTAAATTAATACTTGTATTCGTTCCATCATCAGCCGCCGTTATCGACTCGGCTTGTAGCGGTTCCTGCTTCAGAAATACCAATGGGATGAACAAGACTATCGTTAACCAACGGCTGAACTGAATCGGTGTAGACATGAGTTTTCCCTGATTTTGAGGTAGAAATGCACTGGACTGGTTTAATGGGTTATGTCGATCAAAAATCACCCTGTCGGGGGTAGTTAATCGACTTAGAAGAGGTTGTTATTGATAATATATCAACCCAAGCTATCCTTGGTTTCGCTTTAGTGAGGTTGCAGGGTTACTACATTTATGACTAATTTTGTCGTAGCTTTCTCTAGTATAAAGAAATAAATGTCAAGTGTCAGTGAACTATAAAAAATCTAGCTAAAATGAGTTAAAATTACCAAACTATGCTATAGCTTCAGAACTGAACTTTTGATGAGGTTTTATATTATAGAGTATGTCTCACGGATTTGTGAAATCTTGGGTTCCCTCTTTTCTCGTCCTGGATTGAGTTAGGGCGATACGTCCTATCGGACACGCTAGCGCGATCGCAGATTTAACTCCTGAAATGGTTCTGCATCCTCATCCAGGGTAATTGTCCCTGGTTGGGCGGGTTGCTGATTGATTTGCAGCGTGAATGTCCCCTGGGGTAACTGTTCCAGATAATAAACACCCGCCCCATTCGTGACAGAAAATCGTCGTTGTTTGCCATCGGCGCTAATCGCTTCTACCCTAGCCCCAGCAACGACGTTTCCTTGGGCGTCAGTCACTACCCCAGAGAGAGTATAGGATAACACTAAGGGAACCTGTACAAGTGTATAACTTCCCGCCACTACCTCCACCCTGTATGCATCATTGACGGTTTGCCAATCTAGGGGAAATCCAGACGGATCAAAGTCGAGGCGATAGGTTTCCGGTGGTAAGCGTAGCCGAATTCCATTGGCTTGGACTTGGGGACGAAAGGATTGAATCGGTTGGTTATTCAAAATTAATAATAACTCTGGGTTTTCGGTGTAGATGTCTTCGCCGCTATCTAACTTACCATTATTGTTACGATCAAAAAACGGCTGAATTAATATCCCGCCGCGATCGCGAAACCGATCCGATTGGCGATCGCCTGGAGAAATCCCATCCTGTACATTTAAACTCGCCACCAATTCTAGGCTATAATTCGCCTCATTTGAGGTTAGCGATGCGCCATCATACCGCCCCCGCAACAGCAAACCGGGTATAACTGTAGTTTGTACCTGGGCAATCCAGCCTGAACCCCGAGAACCAATCCCATAACCTAACTGAGTATCCCACAAATAACTCCCATCAGGCGATCGCGCTGGGGATCGATAGCGCCAGCCAATTGTGGCGAAAGTATCCCGACGCTGAAGGTTGCGGGTTTCATAACTCAGCAGTACAGAATAGCCATCACCGAGAAAACGGCGCGATAGATTATAATTCAACTCAGACCGAAACCCCAATTCATTCCCCTGATGATTCAGTTGTAAAAATCCTAACCGTTGTGTCGCATTCCAGCGCCAGCGATTTTGGTCATCAAGCGTCGCCCGGGCAAAGGTAAAAAAACCACGACGACTGAATCCCGTTTGCATCCCTACCGCCGTTCCCTCGCGACTATTATAGGTTCCCAAAACCGTCAAACGCGGAAAGACACGCCAATTCAGGTTAAGCCGTTGGGACAAGCGATCGCTGTTAAACTGTAAACTAATCGTAGAGGTTGGTTCATAACGCAAATTCGCATTAATATCCCAATCCCCCTCTTGATCGGGGCTTAACACCGACGCCGCCACTTCCAAGGGTATCCCATTAGGGCGAAAAAATACATCCGCCAATCCCCTTGCTGTTTGGTCATAAATCCCCCCCACCCCAATTGTCAAATCTTCCGATATCCCCCACCGTTGGGCAATTCCCCCCTGAAAATTCTGCCATTCTCCAATAAAATTTTGATTGTTCAATCTAGAGGGTTGATGAGTCCAACCTACCGAAACAATCGTTACCGCAGCCCCCTCCGGAATTTGTCCAGGAACCGTCGAAAACGTCGCCTCCCGCACCTCCGGTTGAGCCGAAAGGCGTCCTTGAGGATATAATAAAATGCGATAATTCCCCAACCGTTGACCCCCAATCGGTACATCCTCAAACCGATAAACCCCCGACGAATCCACCAAAACCTCAGCCAAAACGCGATCGCTAAATCCCTGAGTCAGCCGTACCAACGTCCCCGGTTCCGCTTCACCCACAATCGTCTGTCCCACCTGTGACGCCTGTAACCGTTGTCCTGGACTAAATCCACCCCCACCAAACGTCACGGGAGGTGTAAACCCTTGTCGCCGAAGCGTCGTGACTCCCCAATAATTCCCACTCCCCTGACTTCGCCAAAACGTCGGTTGAGAACCCACCACATAATCCGCCGCATCCGTTTGTCGCAAATATTGGGCTTCTGTGAGACTCCACGTTGGCGAGTCTAAGAAATCCGGTTGATTCACCCGGACATACCAACTCCCCGATAACAACGTCCCCACCGCCGCCAATTCCCCCCGATAACTCAGAAACGAAGACTCAAAACCCGACGTTGACTCTGAACCAGTTGCTGTAATCCGTTCCTCAATCGCCGTTAGCGTCAAATCGTTTGGCGTAATTCGGGGTAAACCGTCCAGTTGTACTGGGGTTTCCGTCGCCGCAATTCCCCCCGTTTTCTGTCCCAACCAAGGGGGATTCAGAATAATTGCGTATTCATTGATATCGAATTCTGCGGGAACCCCAAGTAAGGTTTCCACCTCTTGAATCGACAACACCAACCCCAACTCCGGGTCATTCTGTAACTCTTGGGGGTTGAGGCGAGTAATCAATCCAGGCGATCGCACTTCCAACTGTCCATCGGGTAGAGGTGTCACCTCCAGCTTCAACGCCTGAACCAGCGCATCAAAAGGAATCAGCCACTTCTCAAACTCAACCGCTTGGCTACCATCTTCCTGTCCCCGCACCAAGACACTAAAAATCACCGGACGCCCCCCAACATTCACCCCTACTGGAAACACCGTAAAGTTATCGGAATTGTCGATAACTGAAGACTCCGCATCCTCCATCTGTGTTTGACTAATCCTAGTCTCATGAAAACCGGAATGGCTAACAGAACCAGCCTTAGACGCCATTCCCACAACCAAACCAACAATTATCGCAATTTGCCACAAAACAGAATCCACACGTAGGGGCGCACCGACGTGCGCCCGGAAAACCGACAATATCTAATCCGCTATTTTAGCTATCTCACGCCAGTCACAATTCCCCTCAAAACCCGCACAACTTAGAGGCATATATTTCGTAAAAAACACAGACTTTTTTTGACATAAACCCCTTTTATTGGTATGGGAACAAAGCCCATCGCCTCCCCGACTCAAACCATCAACAACCCTCTGCGAACCTCTGCGCCAACCTCTGCGAACCTCTGCGTTAAAAACGATCACCCTCTCGACACCACAAGATATACCGTAGGGTAGGCACTGCCCACCAGCCAAAACTTCAGAACCAATCGGCTAAACCACGCGATCGCCCCTTATTCACGGCGTAGGAATCATCAAATCAACGCTAAACGGCTGTGTACGTCGCTGATCATCTTCCGCCCAGATCAACTCACCCGTAAGCTGATATTGACCTGCCGCTAATTGTTCTGAATTAGGATAATTTAAGAGAAACTGACGCTGACTTTCAGCCACAATTCCCGTCGGTTTCAAACTCCCCGTCTCTATAACTGTTTCCCCCTGCTTTAACGTCCAACTTACCCCAGGTCGAGCCGATGCCATTCCGGTATTGTTCACCAAGACTTGAATTTGGTCTTGTTCTGAATTCCAACTGGCACTCTCCACTGCCAAAATTGGCGATAAATCTCCCTGACGTACATAAATTGTTGTGCCAATTCGTGCCGTTAACGCGACAGAATTGCCACCACTATCCGTCGTTTCCCGAAGCGTTTCCGTAAACACAACGGCTCGATATTCCCCTTCTGGTAAACTGGGGGGAAAGCGAGTAATTAAACGGATGCGCCGCTGCACTCCCGGTGGTACAGTTAATTCCCTAGGAGAAAATTGCAGATAAGGGGTTAAATCGCTAGAACTAGAGTCTAAGATTTGGAATCCATTATCCCCATAGGTAAAAGATTCAGCATAAACTCGTCCCCGAAAGGGTTGATTACTGGTATTGGTAACATTAATAATCGCTTGAGCTTGACCGCGATTGGCTTGGGCTTCAATAACTAAGGGTGAAACACTCATTTGGGCTTGCGCCGCACCTGCACACAGTAAAGCCGCAGATAATGCCCAGCGACTGAGGCGAGTTACGGTTGGCAAGACAGAATTAAACGCTAAAGTCATAGCTGTATCAGGGAAGGGTAGGGGGTAGGGGCGAGTCGCTGCACTAGCGTAAAGGGGACAACCGATTAATGAACTCGACTCGCCCTGCTAAGGTAAACGGGACAACCAAACAATGAACGACTCGCCCTGTTTTAGATTCTGCTTAACTAACCCGGATTTGGCTAAAGTTGGGGTCTTCTGGCGGAATTTGATAAAGGCTAAGGTTCCCTTACTACAAACAATGCACTCGACTCGCCCTGTTTTAGATTCTGCCTAACTAACCTGATTTGGCTAGAGTTGGGGGCTTCTGGCAGCCTTGGATCAAGGCTAAGGTTCCCTTACTACGAACCTCCTACGGCACAATTGTTAAGGTGACCGTATATTGATAGATACCTGCTAAAGGAACTCCTGAGTCTACCGCCAGATCAACTTCTACGGTTTGGTTAATCGGATCTAACAATAACGAGCCACCTGGAAATCCTCCACCTTCAGACGGACCGCTGTAAGTAGCTGTTGATGGATTAAAGCTACCTGCTACTGTTGCTATCGCATCCAATTGTTGACTGGGGAAAGAGGTAATAGGAGGAGCATTCGGATCAGCGGGAGTAAAGGACACGAAGCGTGCATCAGTAATTTCTAGATCTGCTGTTGTATTACAGGAAACTTCAACCGTACCTGAGATACCTCCAGGCGCATCAGAGGTGATAAAAGGTTGTCCTGGTTCGTACACTAGCGTTCCTGGAACTGGAGTAGCAAAACTACAACGCTCACCAACATTCGCTTCAAATGGAACATCAACGGATTGCGCTAACACGTTCGGACTGAACGCTACAACACCCGCTACAACGAGTCCGGATGTTACAACTAAACGACCAATCATAGAAACCTCCTCAAAGGTATATGCACATAAGAACCAATTATCGATAGACGAGTTAAGGGATAACCGTCAGCGTCACCGCATAGTTGTACGTTCCCGCCGGAAAGGGTACAGGTCTTTCCACACGCATATCGACTTCTAAATCACTAATTCCCACCGGAAGATTCACCGTCACATCCGCCGTATCCGCCGTCACCTGTTGTGTCCCCACCGTAACAAACGTGATGTATGTTGTCCCATCTGGATCAGGTGTTGACCCAGAGATGAAACTCGGCGGTGAAACTGTGAGTGTAGCAGAGGTATTAGACTGTAATGTCACCGTTGCTGGATTGACAGATTCTATAACATTAGGCAGTTGAGCTGAACCACCGCTAGCCGTTGTTTCCACCGTACCCAAGACAACCTGATCAAAGGTGACTTCAATGGGAACACTAGCTGTAAATGGAATATCAACGGATTGAGCCAGCGCTTCAGAACTCAACCCCATAGCACTGGCTAGGGTTAACGTTGATGCAACGGCATAAAAACGAAACATTTAACGCTCCTCTAGGGTAGCTGTTTCAAGTCTATCTTAAGTTTTGCTAGGACAAAAATCTAATTTATCCTTTCACTAATAATTCGTCAATTTCTTTTAAATTTCGTAATCTTCCCCAATCCGGGGATTGAGTAAGATCATGTCAGGTCAAACCCCCCTGAAGAAAAATGCCTGAAACCCTGGTTATTACAGGATTGCAATTATCGGCAATCCTCAGGACATGATTATAAAGGGCGACCCGATCAAATTGAACGGACACAATTATTGATTGATGCAAGCGGGTCGCCCCTACAGTGAGGATTAAACTTTGAAGTGATAATCGAGTCTATAGGTCGGCACATTTTCCCATGATAAAAGTATACCAAAAAAAGAGCGATCGCACTCCATACCCAAAAAATCTGTGACTGTTTTTAAGTATCGCTAAACCATCTGTTCCATGCGGCGAAAATCGAGTTCGACTTCTGCCCAAAGAGAACGATTATGGGGGTCAGTTTTCAACGCTTTCTTCAAATAAATTCGGGCTTTATCCAATTGCCCATCCTTCACCAAATACCGTCCCCAACATTGATAGGTAATCGCTTGCCACTGTCGCACCTCTGGATCTTGGGGAATCCGTTGCGCTAACCCCTCCACCAGCGCGATCGCACGGGCAAATCGTTGTTCTTTAAGTAATTCTTGTAAACGCTCGTAGGATGTCCATTTGAGCTGATATTCTATCTCTGATAGGGGAGGAATGGAGGGAGGTTTGGCTGGCGGCTGCTTGGTTACCGTAACCGTCTGGGAATCCTCAACCGAGTGAGTTGTCCCAGACGGTTTAATCGCATTCAGCAGCAGCTTATACGCCTGTGTCAACTCAATAAACTTGGTTTGAGCCAGCCCGTCACCGACATTGACATCCGGATGACACTGGCGTGCTAAACGCCGATACGATGCCTTAATCTCTGATCGAGAGGCGCCATCGCTTAAACCTAACAATCGATAACAATCCGCCAGATTCATCTCAAGGACAAGCACTGATAGGGGTAGAGGCAGTATTTTAGAACTGCCCCACCGATTCTGTCTATCTTAGCCTGCTCTGTCTTCAATCACCCGGTCAATCAGTCCGTACTCCTTCGCCTCTTGCGCGGACATGAAAAAGTCGCGATCGATATCTTTTTCAATCTTCTCAACCGTTTGACCCGTCTTATCCGCGTAGATTTGGTTGAGTTGACGCCGGATTCGCAAAATCTCCCTGGCTTCAATCTCAATATCTGTCGCTTGCCCGCGCACACCGCCAGAGGGTTGGTGAATCATAATCCGGGAGTGGGGTAACGCTAACCGTTTCCCCTGCTTCCCCGCCGCCAGCAGGAACGATCCCATCGACGCCGCTAAACCGACACAGATAGTCACCACATCCGACTTAATATGCTGCATGGTGTCATAAATCGCCATGCCTGCGGTAACTGAACCACCGGGAGAATTGATGTACAGATAAATATCTTTGTTTTGATCTTCTGAATCCAGGTAAAGCATTACCGCGATGATCTGGTTAGTAATCTCATCATCGACTTCTTTACCCAGAAAAATAATCCGTTCTCGGTAGAGGCGATTGTAGATGTCAATCCAATCGCTGTAAGGAGAACCAGGAAGTTGATAAGGAACCTTGGGGACACCAATAGGCATAATTTACTCCGAATTCTAGAAAACGCTTTGAATGGTCTGTAAGAGCGGGTTTCACAACTATCGTTTCTTCTGTTCACCTAGATTGGACTAAACCCGCCCTGATCAAATTGTAGAGACGTGCCATAGCGCATCTTTATTTGTAGTTGGCAAGGGTTTAGACATGAGACTAGATAGTTTACCGAAGCTGAACCCCAACGACTGACCTTTGAGTATCAAATGTAAGCACTAAGACGCACTGGCGGCGATAGCAGCCGGAACCTCATCACTCTCTAACACCCGATCAATCAAGCCATACTCTTTTGCCTCATAAGGTGTCATGTACAACATCCGCTCCATATCCTTGGTAATCTTTTCGGCAGATTGACCCGTATTGTTTGCCAAAATATCCATCATGGTGATCTTATTGGCTAGCACTTCCTTCGCCCGAATTTGGATATCCGTGGCTTGACCCCTTGCATAACTCTTGGGTTGGTGCAGCACAATTGAGGCATTGGGTAAACTTGCCCGACAGCCTTTTGTCCCCGCTGACAGCAGCATCGCCGCCATCCCCATTGCCGAACCAATACAAATGGTATGGATGGGGGGTTGAATGTAATTCATCGTGTCACAGATGGCAAAGGCTTCGGTTTCAAAGCCAATCGGTTCACCATCGTAACGGGAGGTTCCTGTGGAATTAATGTAGATTTTAATCGGCTTGTCGGGATTGTCGTACTGCAAATACAAAAGTTCTGCCACAATCAATTCGGTAACCTGTGGCACCAAGGGCAAACCTAGATAGACAATCCGCTCATTGAGGAGCAGTGACGGTAAATCAGGTGGCGGGGTGCGGTAGTTTTGCCGACCATAGTAAGTTGATTGAACTGCCTGAATCGGTCGTTTCATGATCCTTGGGAATGCAATAATGGCGCTATCTTTAAAACATAGTAGCGTGCTTTTCAACGACCCCACCGTCTTACATGGTGGGGATTGAGAGAGGCAAGTCTCAAAACGTAAGTGTTGGTGCGACTCCTTTGTGGCGAAATCAAGTGGTTTGGGGTGGTTCTTTGCATTGATTGTGATTCAGGGTGTACCATAAGCAACCTCAGCCATTCATCAGTACTTATGTATTACACGAAGGTTACTATAATTACATCTTTTCACTGGCTTAGGAGTTTGAGATATGAAAGTTGGTTTACACCCTGCCCTCAGCGATACTAATCTGGATGCCAATCAACCCAGTTCCCAGCGTCAGTTATCGATCGCGATTCGGGCAATTACCCAATCCCAGGATCAGTCACTACCGTTGAATTTATGCTTAATTCTCGACCACAGTGGGTCAATGCATGGGCGTCCACTGGAAACGGTGAAAAAAGCGGCGATGCAACTGATTGAACGACTCAAGGAGGGCGATCGCATATCTGTGATTGCCTTTGATCATCGTGCCAAAGTGTTGGTTCCCAATCAAGCGATCGATAATCTGAACACGATTAAATCGCAAATCCGCCAACTGTCTGCCGATGGGGGAACGGCGATTGATGAGGGGTTGAAACTGGGGATTGAAGAAGTAGCCAAGGGAAAAGCTGACGCCGTGTCTCAAGTGTTTTTGCTCACGGATGGCGAAAATGAACATGGAGACAATGAGCGCTGCTTAAAATTAGCCCACTTCGCGGTTGAGCATAAGCTGACGATCAATACCCTAGGATTTGGGGCAAGTTGGAACCAAGATGTGCTAGAAAAAATTGCCGATTCGGGCAGTGGTACGCTTTGTTATATTGAACAGCCGGAGCAAGCCGTACAGGAGTTTGGACGCTTGTTTAACCGTATCCAAGCCGTTGGCTTGACTAATGCTTACTTATTATGTGAATTAATGGATGGTGTGCGGTTTGCCGAATTCAAACCCATCGCTCAAGTCGCCCCAGATACGATTGAACTCCCCCTGCAACCCCAAGGCGACCAATTTGTCGTCCGCTTGGGTGATTTGATGACGGATGCCGAACGGGTGATTCTGGCAAATCTGTATATGGGACAACTGTCTCCAGGGTATCAGGCGATCGCGAAGCTGCAAGTACTCTATGATGACCCGGCTACGGGGGAAGAGGGGTTAAAGTCGGAACAAGTTCCAGTGGAGATTAATGTTCAGAGTACCTATCAACCGTCTCCCAATACGAAAGTCCAACAATCGATTCTGGCATTAGCCAAATACAGGCAAACTCAAATAGCCGAAGCTAAACTGCAAACAGGCGATCGCTCTGGCGCTGCCACAATGTTACAAACGGCGGCTAATACGGCGATCCAAATGGGAGACCAAAGTGCCGCCACGGTGCTGCAAACTAACGCGACTCGTTTGCAATCTGGGGAAGAACTCTCAGACGCCGATCGCAAGAAAACTCGGATTGTGTCTAAAACAATCTTGCAGGATTGAGGCTATAGCAGGAGAGGGGAGATGGGGAAGATGGGGGAGATGGGGAACACCTCGACTTCGCTCGGTGTGTCAGATGGGGCAAATTGTGTAGGGGCGGGTTTCACTACTATCTTTTCGGTTACACCCAGATGTAAATAAACCCGCCCCGACTTGACCAATGACCAATGACCAATGACCAAAACTTCACAATTTTTAATATAAATTTTCATCATATCAGTTTAACCTAAGCCTTTGGGACAGTTTTGAATCCGTTTTGGACGTAAAAATACACAAGTCGTTAACCTTAGGTATAGGAAATTTAACATGAGTACCAATCTAGCCACCCAGTTGCGTGAGGGCACCAAAAAAGCCCACACCATGGCAGAAAACGTGGGATTTGTCAAATGTTTTTTAAAAGGCGTCGTTGAAAAAAACTCCTACCGGAAACTTGTCGCCAATCTCTACTTCGTCTATAGTGCGATGGAAGAAGAAATGGAGCGCCATCGCCAACATCCAGTTCTCTCAAAACTCTACTTTCCCCAACTCAATCGCCAGAAAAGTCTAGAGCAAGACTTGCACTATTACTACGGTGCCAACTGGCGCGAACAAGTAGCGCCTTCAGCCGCCGGGAAAGACTACGTGCAGCGAATTCGCGACGTGTCCGCCTCTGAACCCGAACTCTTAGTCGCTCATTGCTACACGCGCTATCTGGGCGATTTATCCGGGGGGCAAATCCTGAAAAAGATTGCTCAACGGGCGATGAATTTATCTGAGGGTGAAGGTACAGCCTTTTACGAGTTTAAAGATATTCCTGACGAAAAAGCGTTCAAAGCCGAGTATCGCCAAGCCTTGAATGAACTCCCCATTGATGACGCCACCGCCGAACGGATTGTTGATGAGGCAAATGCGGCATTTGGCATGAATATGAAGCTGTTCCAGGAATTAGAAGGGAATCTGATTAAAGCCATTGGTCAGATGCTTTTCAACACCCTAACCCGTCGTCGGAGTGGTGGTAGCACAGAACTGGCTACGGCTGAATAACCGAAGGTATCCTCGTCCATAGCCTAGCTATGGGCGGGAAGTGCCAAATCCGCAATATAGCAAAGCCTAATTAATAAATCTTTACAAAATTAACCAAAATTAATCCAGCTAAGTGCTTGCCAAAGCGAACCGATTGCCATATCATTCAACATAGTGTAACAACGTCATACGCTGTATGACAGAAACAAGGTTTCAGAATCTGAGGATAGTCAATTACCTGCACGAACCCGACGGGCAGAGTGTAGTTTTTTGAGAATCAGAAACAAGTTAATCTGTCAAGAGATAAATATAGCTTTTGTCATAAAGGTTAGGGCAGATTTAACAGCTAAAACGACCCTATCGCAGTAATAAATCTTCTGCCCGCGTTCGACTGAGACGTTCGGCGATCGCTCCGCTCAGTTGAGTCGCGCTCACGCCGAAGTCTGCCCTGGAGCCTTCTGCCTTCCTTTTGCTAGATCTTGGATTGATTGCCCAAAAATTTTTTAGTTAATTATGCAACAAATCTTTACTAAAAAGAAACTAAATTTACACGATAAAGCTTTAAACTTAATCCTTTTAAGCGGGTTGAGTTCAAAATGGGTAGCCTGAATCCTTCTGTCAGCGTACAGGCTCAGTTTTTTGTCAGGGCTTCGCGGAGCAATTCCCAGTTTTTTGAACAAGATTTTTAATCTCTCGCCAGAGATTAATCAAAGTTATAGAGGATGTAATTTTATATTAAATTCACATAAACATGGGGACAATAATATTGACCGCTTAAGCCTGAATCGCTGGTCAGGCAAGGAATACAGGAAATCGATATATCAGTTTAGTATCCATTAAATTGTTTTTTTTCAGTAAAGATCCCCAGAAGGACTAGATAGAAACGCCAAACTGATGCCATTATTAATTAAGAGGAGATTATTGAATGGTCGCGAAATTAGAAAAAATTAAGGGTGCATTAACAGTGCGTAACAAAGCGCAAAGTTTATTAACATTATGAGTTCGCGATCGCTAGCGGAGTTTTACCTTTTGTCAACTTAATCATGTTTTGGAGTTATAACCTATGTCTAAACTAATGAACCGTACCTCAACTGCCACTGTAGACGCTAAAATTGCCACATCTGCGAACTCCACCTATTGCGGTGGTGGTGGCAACATTCCCGATGGAGTGGCTAGTTTTCAAGATGAGATTGTGGTGACGGAAAATATCGCGATTCGTAACGTCACCGTCACGCTGAAGAACTTAGAACATACTTGGGTGGGCGACTTGATTGCCCAGTTACGTCATGTCGAAAGCGGGGTTGTGGTTGACTTATTCCGGCGTCCCGGACAACCGCAATTTTCGACCAGTGGCTATAGCAATGATTTAAATGGGGATTACAGCTTTAACGATAACTATTCCCATAGCTTTGACTCCGTAGCGGCGTCTCATGCGGTGATTCCCAGTGGTAACTATTGTGCAACTCAGCCTTTGTCTGTATTTGAAGGACGCCCATCTGCTGGTACTTGGCAACTGATTATTAATGATTGCTCTGCGGGTGACTCCGGTTCACTAGAGTCTTGGACTCTCAATTTAGAATAAACACAAAAGCTGACTAAACCTGCATTCTCCGGGAGAAAAGCAGAAATCGTTCATCAGTGCATAAGGTTCTCCAAAGCATAAGTGTGTTGAGTTAGCACTTGAGAATACAGGTTAATTGGTTTCATCAAAGCGTAAGACATTGACTGGCAAAAGGAATATTGGCTCTGGCATAAAACAATCAACATTCCTTGGTCAATCGCTCCGATATAAAAATCCTCTGCTCTCTGGCTTATGTTTAGAGTGAGTAGAGGATTTTTATCGTTAAAATAAACGGGTGGCGAAGTTTTGCGATCGCGTCGGCGAGATTGCCCTAGCTTTGAGAATGGCAGCCGCTAAACAGGTATAAGACAAAATCCCCACCACCGCTAACAATAAACTACTGACAAACCCACTAGCATTCCACAAGGCGTGGAGAATCGCCGCACACAGATAACCCGTTGCCAGAATTTGCCAAGCTTTTCGCGGTTTGAGAACGCTTAAGCCGATAAAATAACCAAAATAGCCACTATAGGCAATATGTCCAGCCACTGAACCCAGTAGACGGGGGATGAGTAATTGCAATCCCATCAGTTGAGCCGATCCTTGACCCGCTTGAAAGGTGACGTTATCGATAATATCCGGAACATACTGTCCTAAGGTTTCCAACAGGGTAAAACCCACCCCTGATGCCGTACCTAAGAGAATTCCATCCAGAGGTTCCCAGACGCCAATCTGTTCTCGCCACGGGGAACGCAGCAGTTTACCCAAGAAAAACGCCCCAATAATCGGCAGGGCTTTGAGTAATTCCTCCATCAAACCCGCCCCGAAAAACATGCGGATTAGCAGAGACGTGAAACTGATCAGTTCCCCTTCTTCGGGTAAGCTTCCCGGTAAGATGTCGCGAAAAACGATAATCGATAGAGGTAACAACGGACTGGTTAAAATTAAACCCGTCGCGATCGCAGATCCCAATAACACCCACCACGGTTTTGGTTTACCACAGAGTTGGTAGACAAAATAAGAAGCCGCACCCGTTAAATAGGTTGCCAATAGCAGATTAAACACCATTGCCTGACCGACCGCCATAAACATTAACACCACAAACACCACCGTGAGAATGGCGGGTCTCAGAAATGCCTTTTGGGTTAAATCTTGTCCCGTTGAAGCGAGGGGAAACAGTTGGCTAAAGGTAACCGTGTCGGGAGTTTTATGTCCGATTACACTGACAGATGTCAGCGATGACGCTGAAGAAACGGGTGAGACTGGGGACGGAGACGGACTAAACTGGCACTCAAAAATAAACTGAGGACCATCTTGACCCAATTCAATGCGATCGCCCGCATGTAATTGACAGCATCCCCGTAACGGATACCCATTAACATACGTTCCATTAATACTATTGAGATCACAAATTTCCCAACCCTGATTCCAGGGTGAACAGGGACGAATCGTAGCATGACGCCGCGATACAATTAAATACTGATTCGGGTTTAAGGCAATTTGGCAGCTAGGATCACGACCAATCACCATCTCCTCATCCTCAGACAAAGGATAGGGAGATAAATGTCTAGCTGTACCTCTGCCAGCCAGAGGTCGCAAAAATCCACGGCAATGTTGACCAGTCATAGGGCAAGTGGTGAGCCATCCTTAGACCAGTATGAACCTAGTGACGCCTAACGGATAGCGGACAACAGAAAACGGACGCAAAACCCCAGGGAAACATAGTTCTACTGATTTGCTCTCGCATCACGAACAGCCGCATAGAACAAAAAGCCACTCAAGGGAATACTACCCGCCAGGATAATTTCCGTGACGGATGCACCTAACTGGGGTGTTCCTGAAGAGAGTTCAAAAATTGAACCCACAGCCGCAATTGCAGTAATACAAGACCCCATCAAAAATAAACCACTTTTTGGTGTCATTAAATTAAACCTAACGATAAATACAAAACAACCGAGCCAGTTGCAAAATGTCCATGGATTGCTCCATGGACAAGGCATTAGCACAGTTATGCTGAGATTGTCTAAGACTTAAATGGTTTAACCGCTTGGGTAGAAAAGCCATACTTTTGCAGTTCTTCTGCCAAAACCAATCCATTTTCCACCCGATCCACAAACATAACCCCAGTCAGGTGATCCATTTCATGTTGAATGGCGCGAGAAAGTAGACCATCTGCCTTCAATCTTTGTGGGCGTCCATTCTCATCTTTGTAGGCAACTTCTACCTCTACCGGACGTTTGACATCTAAGTAGACGCCAGGAACGCTTAAACACCCTTCTTGAGCATCACATATACTCTGACCAAAACGCTTAATCGTGGGGTTGATCAGAATCAAGGGGGGATTTTCTGGGTTATCCGGTTCGCAGTCGATGACAATGATTTGTTTATTTACCCCAACCTGTGGTGCTGCCAAGCCGATACCATCTGCGCTATACATGGTTTGCAGCATCTGATGAGCTAACTGTCGGATGCTTTGGTCTACTTTAGCCACCCGCTTCGCTGGTTGACGCAGAACGCGATCGCCCAGATAGTGAATATCTAGCGGCGGGTTGTCTAGTTTTTTCTTTTCGACGATAACTTGAGCAGTCATGGGCATGGGAAACTTCTAAATCCAGCAATCTTATTGACACTTCCTTTTTTTTATCCTAGCAGTTATCACTCTGGGTGGAATTCGGTTCATCCACCCTTGAGCAAAAGAGGGTCTCTAGGTAATGGTGTCTTAATGTTCAAAGATATCTCGATAGAGGAGCAAATCCAAAGACACCATCACGGATAACGCCTCAAAGCACTCTTGGGCAAGTTGCCAGCGCTCTTCTCGTTGCAACATAGTAATCAGTTTCTGCCGTACAGACAGCAAATAACGGACATCATTCGCTGCATACCGCAGTTGTTCATCGGAAAGGTTATTGGGATTCCCCCAATCTGAACTCTGGGAACTCTTATCCAGTTCCACCTGTTCGAGATCCATGACTAAATCCTTCAGCCCATGGCGGTTGGTATAGGTACGGGCAAGTTTACTGGCAATTTTTGTACAAAATACAGGCTGGACGTAGATGTCCAGATTTTGGCGTAAGATGGCGAGATCGAAACGGGCAAAGTGAAAGACTTTTAAGACGGTTTGGGCTTCCAGCAACTGCTTCAGATTGGGGGCTTCGGTTTGTTTTTTATCGATGCGGATCACCGTAACCCGGTCTTGGGGGTCACACAGTTGCACCAGACACAAGCGATCACGCTGATAGATTAGCCCCATGGTTTCTGTATCAACAGCAATCGCTTCGGCGTTGAGATAGGTCTTCAGCAGGGCGTCGGGAAGGTCGCGATCGCACACTTGAAATTCTGCCACGTCTTTCTCGATGGGTGGATGAGTCATCAGATATCTGAATTAGGAATTATCAATCATGAACAAATAACAAACTACTGCCGCTTGATGAAAATCTGGGTAAAGTAATAGTCTCCCTTGGCATTTTTACTCACGCCAATCCCGGTGACATCAAAATCCCCTTCAATATTTTTTCGATGTCCTGGGCTTTTTAACCAACCTTGTACCACCTGTGTCGCCGGGTCAGAATAGCCCTGATTATAGGCGACATTTTCCGCCGCTTGGCGATAGGACATGGATTGGGCGATCGCCCGGACTCGTTGTTCAAATCCCCCATGACCCAACGGGACGCGCCCGGTTGCCATTGCCTGACTGTGGCGTCTGGCTTCCTTGCTAATGCTTGCGTCTAAGGTTAATGGGGGCAGGTTTTGGGACTGGCGATATTGATTAATCTGTTGATGCACCAACCCTTCCCAATTGGTAAAATCACCGTCATTTTGCGGTTGAGACACAGTTGCCGGAGATTCGGATTGACTCATGGGGGTTGTCTTGAAACTCAACACCGAATCACAGCTACTGAGTCCTAACTTTAGCAGCAGGAATCCACTCATGACCAAAAGAGACGTTGACCGCACTGTTTAATCCTGGGAGTCTAACTGAATCAACTTACCAACGGTTTGTACATCTTTATCACCGCGACCCGAACAATTGATCACAATTTTAGGGCTACCCTGAAGTTGAGGACAGAGGGTTTCTAGATATGCGATCGCGTGGGCGGTTTCTAGGGCGGGAATAATCCCTTCGAGTTCCGATAACTGGCGAAACGCTGCGATCGCGTCTTGGTCGCTGACGCTATAGTATTCTGCTCGACCACTATCTTTCAAATAACTGTGTTCGGGTCCAACACCCGGATAATCGAGTCCCGCACTAACGGAATGGGCTTCCACCACTTGACCATCGGTATCTTGGAGTAAGTAGCTCATTGCCCCATGCAGTACACCGGGACGCCCTAAGGTTAGGGTAGCGGCGTGCTTGGTAGACGTAACACCTTCCCCAGCCGCTTCAACACCAATTAACCGCACGTTGGATTCGTTAACAAATTCATGGAAGAGTCCCATTGCATTGGAACCGCCACCGACACAAGCTAACAAGATATCCGGTAAGCCACCCCATTTCTCTTGACATTGGGTGCGGGTTTCTTGACCAATAATTGCCTGAAAGTCACGCACGAGCAAGGGATAGGGATGAGGACCGGCGACTGAACCGAGGATGTAATGGGTGGTTTCCACATTCGTTACCCAGTCGCGAATCGCTTCTGAGGTGGCATCTTTGAGCGTACCCGTTCCCGCCGCAACGGGTTGAACCTTTGCCCCCATCAGCCTCATGCGAAACACGTTCAGGGCTTGGCGTTCCATATCCTGAACACCCATATAGATAATGCATTCCAAGCCGAACCGCGCACAAACTGTTGCCGTTGCCACACCATGTTGACCTGCCCCAGTTTCTGCTATAATCCGCTTCTTGCCCATCCGCTTGGCTAATAAGACCTGGGCTAAGGCATTATTGATCTTATGAGCGCCGGTATGATTTAAGTCTTCCCGTTTCAAATAAATTTGCGCTCCACCGCCATCGGGTCTGGCATAGTGGGCGGTTAAACGTTCCGCAAAATATAGAGGACTAGGACGCCCGACATAATCACGTAATAACTGTTGCAATTCCTGCTGAAAATCGGGATGGTTGCGGTACTGTTTAAACGACTGCTCTAACTCGAACAGCGCTGGCATTAAAGTTTCCGGCACATACTTGCCGCCAAATTTGCCAAAACGCCCTAAGGCATCCGGTTGTTCGTTTACCACATCGGTAGAGGAGCGGGAATTAGGAAGGGGAGTTTGGGTCACAGAGCAAGATCGCCAACAACAACACCCACTCATTATAAATCGCGATCTGACCGGATCTGGCGATCGCGATTGAGTTCAACCGTTAATCGAGACAATAGTTGTAGGGGTTCAATTCACCAGCCATGTCTATTACAGGGTTTCTTTCGGATTTTTCTCTGCCGGAAATTTTTCGATTTATTGATCAGGGAAACAAAAGCGGCGTACTAATGCTGCGATCGCGATCGGAGTCAAGAGATGCGTCGTCTTACTATATTTGGGTAGAAAATGGGAATGTTATCACCGCCGCCAACCAATTGAACGATGAAGGGTTACTCTCGCTGATCCAGCAATACGAGTGGGTAAGTAACCGTGTTGTCACGAAACTGGCTCAGTTGTGTCCAGAAGATCAACCTCTGGGATTGTATCTGAAACAGCAAGGTGCATTGCGGGGTGAACAACTCGAACATTTGTTCCAAGTACAAGTCGTACAGCAACTGTGTTTAATCTTTCAACTCAAAGATGCTCACTTTAGATTTGAACAGAATACGCCGAGTCCAACACGAGAGATGACAGGCTTGCAGTCGCCCGCCAGGATTATCGAGGTTTTGTTCCAAAAACTCATTGTTTTAAGACAACTGTTTGTCGCTCGGCATCTGCGGCATAAACGTAATGGAAGTAGACTCTCAGAAAACTTTTGTCAGCAATTGGGATTGACGATGGATATTGCTTTTTTTCATTGCCTCAAGTTATCCTTGTTTGACACGAATTATACCTTAGCGGATTTAGCTAAAATTGTTGATATATACTATCGCCCTTATGACATTCCCAAATCAAAATTTTCAGCGGCAAAAGCTTTAGTTTAATTGAGCCTAGAAATCAATAAATGTCACTGACATAAGCTAGTTTGTAGTTGCGCTTCAGCGCCATCAACGCTGGTATTACCCACTACAAATCCTTAAGTCAGTGACATCCAGTTTAAGGTTCAGTGTATTCACAAAAAGTATTCAGTCCAATTTTGACGATATATTAAGACAATAATTGTTGCGATCGCAGGATCAATGGGTAATCCGTTTGCCCCAGCAATGCCGACGAGGGAGACAATCAACCCAGTGAGCAAAGGCGCACTATCTGGTTTCTTTGTGTATTCTTTGACTTTACCACGAAAGCCATCATCACCGCAGAGTTCTTTGCGGAGTTCGCCCAACATTACCTTCCAGAGGGATTTGCGCTTACTGGGATCTTTTTCAAACATTTGCGGATCATTTTTTTCCGCCCACAGTTCATCAAAACTGGCATCAAGTCTGCCCTGATTTTTTTCAAGTATGGCAAATGCTTCTTGCGCGGGTTCGTAATCCTGCAATAGCTGCTGTTTGGCGTTGATTTCATCTGAGGTTAATTTTGGTTCCATGGTATACCTCGTCGGAATGTTGGAGCATCATCTTCGTTATTATCTCGTTCCCAGGATGGGATTACCGTGCTAGGCGGATGAGCGGATTACACCATCACATCACTGGAAAATAAATTGCTCACCCTCACCCATAACCGGGAATAAATTTCCACCAATGATAACATCTTGATTGGATTTATTGCCATGCTGTCACAGCCTCTGAAATAAATTTCCACCACGTTAACATATTGACTGGAACTTATTGTCACGCCGTCACACCGCATTGAAATCAATTTAAAGGCTCATAGCGCAAGTCTGTTAAAACGAACTAAACAATACATAATTATTCCTCGCTTTCTTCACTTGCTGCCTGAATTGCTGAACGTAGCTCTTCTGGACACTCCTCACCTGTCACCTCTCGCCAAACCGCCTCAAACTTACTATTTCCCAACACTTTAATCATTCGACCTAAATTCCAGATATCTGAACTAATCAATTCTCGAAAACAAAATTCTGCTCTATTATGTTGGCTATCAATTATAAAGAGCCGTATGTAAACTATTAAAGCTTCAAACTCCTCTCTTTTAGCCTCTAAAATTTCGCCTATTTCAACCAGCGTTGCTGCTACTTTAAACCAATCTTTTGCCGCAGCCCTTATTTCAAGAGCTTTTTTAAAATATGCCTCTGCCTCATCGATTTCCCCTTGTGCTTTCGCTACTTCGCCTAATCCCTGATATTCATCTGAAGCATTTTGCCAATCCTGCTTATCTTCATATATTTGGAGGGCTTTGTTGTAATAATTTCTTGCATCCTCCAAATATCCTTGTTTCTTTTTTACCTCTCCCAACTCGTGGAAAAGACCAGCAGCAAAGTAAGCATGCCCTAATTGTTTACAAATATGGAGAGCTTTTTCATACTTAACAATGGCTTGAGCAAAATTTCCTTTATATCGTGCTATTATACCCATTTCCTGGTAAATACCGATAAGTCTATGAAAATCTCCAGTATCTTGATAAATGTTAAAACTATTTTGGTAGTAGCCAATTGCAGTTTCAAAATCCCATTTTTGTCGTGCAGTCACTCCTAGTTCGTAATAAATCGCAGCTTTCTGAGAAGAATTACCTACATCTTTATAAATTTTCAGCGCACTTTGATAATAGTTAAAAGCTGCATCAAAATCACGATTTTCTCGTGCTATTGTACCTAAATTGACATAGGCAATCGCAATTTCGCCAATGACAGATGAGTCATTTAACGCTGTGTATGCATCTAGAATTTCTTGATGAATCACTCTAGCTTCCCCAATTTCACCCCGTCGAAGCGCTTCTAGAGCATCAGCACTTTTTAATAGTGTCCAAAATCCAAAAGCACCTTCATCCTTTGCCTTAACCTCCACCAAGTTTATACCAATTTGAGCAAGCGCCCTTTCTCGCAATAATCGATATTCTGCAAAAAAACCGAGGATATCATAAACTTGACCTAAAGCTCTTAAAATTCCTGCGGCTGCATCCCAAGCCTTTTGGTTTTGTGCAAATCGCAAATATTGCAATAGGTTTGGCTCTTCAATTAATAAGACTGTAGTTGCTCTATCTGCATTGCCTTGGTATTGTATGTCATGAGCCGCAGCTACTATTAAGTATAAAAGCAGCAACTTTTTTTCAATTTTGCTAAGTTCCTCAAGATTGTAATGTTGAGATAACTGTTGACGCAGATACCAAGGTAGAGCAGGGTGAATTTTATAAATACCGTCAGCCAGATTTTCTAAAATACCTGCTTCTACTGCCTCGTTTAGAATTTTTAACCAATCCTCTATTTCTAGGTTTTCCCCAAAGATAGCCTGATATGTATGCCTAAAATCCAGCAAATTCACGAAGCCACAATCTTTAAAGAGATAAGAGAGTGTATAAATATTAACTCGCTCAGAGAATAGACCTAAAAAGGGCAAATGCCGACGGCATCTGTCAGATAACTTGGCAAACGAATAATCCAGCGACAGCCTGAGAGATTTATCCCGCCCTTCTTCCTCTGCTCCCTGGAAGGCATCGAGTCCCTGCCGCCAAGCATCAATCACTTGCTGAACATTCTGCTTCTTGAGGTTGGGCAATACAACCCGTAAAGAGAAAGGATGTCCCCCCAACAATTTCAGCAACTCCAGATACTCAGAAGACAGTTCCGCCCTATCTATCCCTGCCGTTTGCAGAATCTGCGCCGCCAACTCCTCCACATCCTGCTCGCGCAGTCCCCGTAAATCCACTAACCTGTAACCACAATCCAGCCAACGCTCCTCTCGGCGACTGGTAATCAATACCCAAGACTTCCCGCCGCGCAAATCTTTGAGAAACCGTTGCAAATTGTCTCGCTCACTCGCATTCAACAACGGCTCATTCCCCGCAGGAAACCCCGCCACAGGCTCAAAGTTGTCCCAAATCAACAGACTTTGCTGAGTTTTCAGATATTTCAGTACAGCTTGCTGTTGTTGCTCTGCCCGATACTGGGAAAACTTGTCGCCCCAAACTTCCCTTCCCACTTGATTCACTACATTACTCAGCGTCGCCCCATGCTCAAACGACATGAAGAACATCTTGCCAGTACGTCCCTGAGTCTCCTCTAGCCACCGAGCAAAGCCACAAGCTAACTCAGTTTTGCCCACGCCAGCCATGCCTTGCAACAGCACGATATTGTTTTGGCGAAATGCCCGCTCTAACCGCAAAATATCGTAGTCTCGCCCAATAAAGCCGTAAGCCCCCTCCTCTGGGAACCCCACCAAATTGCTAACCGTTGGCTCTAAGAAATCCTCAATATCCAGAACATCTGCATCTGTAGTTGAGGGAATAAACGGCTGGTAGGATTCCTGCTGATATAGCACGGGCACCAGCCAATCTTGCAGAGGCTTATCGCCCTTGGGACTAGGGCGCTGCGGCTTATTCAAAACGTCCTTTCGCCCCGCCGCCACAGCACTGTCGAGACTCGCACCCGCCGCCAACTCCCCATACAACCGCCCCATGAAATGTTTAGCGGCTTGGGCATAGACAGAATACGCCATTGCCACCACACCCTTAGCCCCCAAAGATACCAAGCGCGTCGCCACAGAAGAAAACTTTTCCTCTCCCTCCTGCGCCGATTTGCAAGCATTCAAGACAAAAATCGGCACGCGGCAATCTGCCAAATTCTGAGCAATCTGTGCCGCCGTAACAATATCGGGCGAACCATCATTCTTTTCAAACACCAACACTCCCTGCCCCGCAGCCCCCAAAGTATGCTGAAATCCGATGCTGTTGGCGTCAAAATCCCCATGTCCATCAAAATGAACGATGTGATAAAACCCGCGATTGGCATTCAGTTCTCGCTCGAACTGCTCAAAGCTGGGTGGACGCAACACTTTGAGATTGACTTTTTGGCGAATATTTGATAATGCTTCCAGCAACGGACGGGCAATGGTTCTCAGCCCAATATCAGTTTCACCATAAGGACGGGCAATCACCAGCAAAATATTCAGCTTATCCTGGGGTAAATCACCCATTTCTGCCCGGACAGCATACTCGCTGAGACTGCGAGACATCCCTGCTAAAGAGGGTGCGAGAAATTGGCGATCGCTCGGCGAGTACAATAACTCCCAAGGCAAATTCAGCACCTCTGGACTATCGGATGTAATCACCAGTTCGCACTGATTCAACCCTTCGTAAGTCGCCGCCTGAAAAAATTGCCGCGCTTGCTCACTACTGCGAAAGACTAATTCAAACAACTGCTCTCCCCAATATTGAAACTTTTGCTCAATCTTGGCGGCATGATCTGGATAAATGCCATAGGGAAAACGCAAATACTCTTCTAGATACCAGCGCAAGTCAACTAAAGCTTGCTTGTCAAAGGGATGTGTAAATGTTACTGATGGCGCAGGGCGAGGATTAGATTGTCCGCGTTGCCAGGAAAGTTGAATCGAATCACCTTGATGATTAATCCGCAAACAATTTCTCGCCATTTCTACTCTCGCTTGGTACTGACTACATTTTAAGTCATCTTCTTCTGAATCCTTTAGTCTGTGACAGGTTGATTCCAGATAGGGGACAAGATGCGATCACTTGCTTGCGGAAATATCATCAAATAACAGGAAATTTTACCTTTTCCGGTCTAAAATACGAGTCCAGTAATTGAAATCGATGCTAGATTTTCTCGAAAATGTAACACAAGCTACAAAACCATTCCTTTTATGACGAAGGGCGGTTTTCTTGAGATCCTCCCACGGACGTGAGTATCCGTGATACAAGAAAGAAACAACAACCTGTAGGGGCGACCCGCTTAGCCTAATTACCAACACCAGTCCACTCAGTTGACTCGGGTCGCCTATTCCCCCTACCTTTATGTAAAAGGGTATTTCTTAGGAGGTTATTGGTCGATACTAAAATTAAATAGTTTAGTATCTTGACAAGCACTCCAATAATCCTTACCTTGGAGCTGCCTCAGGTTATCGTCTAACGCTTGAACCACCTGATTCAAAGACATTTGTTTGTAATAGCGGAAATTCTCGATAAATATTTTGTCATCCAAACTAAGTTGACTATAGCTTTGATATAATAAAGCATGATATCTGGCGGTAGCAGCTTGGAGTAATTGTTTATAGGTATCTTCAGGCATAACTTTAGAGGGGTAGACCAACTTCACGTTCTCAGTAATTGATTTTATTTTGACCGATAACAATTAACAATCGCCTCAGTCTTCATACGGATTTTTGAGTCGGCATAATGTCTCAAAGAAAGAGATTTACGCGATCCCACGGAATCAAGGTGTCTCACATGTTAAGCTATCGAAAGAAAAATCCTGGCAGCGAGAGATAGCTACCAGGGAACTGCATCTACAACTGAGAGTTTGCTTCCTTGTCCTTGCTTTTTAAGCATAGTTCCTGACTCGAGGAGTTAGAATCCGTGAAATTGCGGAATTTTTGCGATCGCTTCTGCCCAGATTACCGAGAAGTACTTAGGGCTTGCTGCACAAAGTCAGGGCGGGTTTTGCACAAACGTTACCATCAATAGCTAAAAGCAGGTTCCTAAACCCGCCCCTACAAAAATCTTCCCTCTATGCTGAGGTATTATTCATGAAACTCAACATTCTGACTATTCTCTTGCTTCTAACGCCCTTTTGGGTAGCCACTCCTCTAAACGCGGAAAATCCTGACCATCTGAAACAGTTACAAGACACGGGCGAATGTTCTACCTGTGACTTAACTAATGCCGATCTGAGTAATACTAACTTGAGTCAAAGTATCTTGACTTATGCCGACTTGAGTCAAGCCAACCTTACCCAAGCGACTCTCAGTGATGCTAATCTCAAATATGCTGACCTGATTAATGCTAACCTCAGCAACGCTGACTTAAAAAATGCTGATCTAACTCGCGCCTTTCTCGGTGGTGCAGATCTCACGGCTGCGGATCTCAGAGAAGCTAACTTCAAAGCGGCTAACCTAAGTAATGCTATTCTCATTGGTGCGAACTTAACCCAAACGCTGTTAAGTTTAGCCAACTTGAGTGAAGCCAATCTGTCTCAATCGATTCTCACTCTAGCGGAACTCAGAGGCGCTGATCTCAGACGTGCCAATCTAGATAAAGCTAGACTCAATGGTGCTAATCTGAAAGCCGCTAATCTTAGAGAAGCGAACCTGAGTAATGCCAGACTTAATAACGCGAATTTAAATGGCGCTTACCTCAGAGGGGCTAATTTGAGTAATAGCTTTTTGACTAATGCTGATTTGCGCGAAGCAAACCTCTGGGAGGTTGACCTGAGTCGTACTAATTTACAAGATGCTGATTTAACTGGTGCAGTATTTTGTAATACTACTCTACCCGATAGAACTATTTCTAATCGCGATTGTCCCTAATTTGGCGCAGGGCATTGCTGACAGTTAAGCTATAACCCTTGCCAATCCTAATTTTCAGCGAGGGTGCCCCAGCTTCCCCAGCTCCCCCAGCTTCCCCTACTCCCCCAGCTCCCCCAGCTTCCCCAGCTTCCCCTACTCCCCCTGCTTCCCCTACTCCTAAGTTGACACCAACGCCTACCCCCTTACCCTATTTCCCGAATCACCACTAAACTTTATCCTGATAGAGATAAGCATCAAATAACAGGAGACAGTTTTGGTTACCACCTCGTCCTGGACAACTACGAAATCAGAAGAAATTTTCCAAACTGCCCAAAACCTGATGCCGGGGGGTGTCAGTTCACCGGTTCGGGCATTTAAGTCTGTTGGCGGACAACCCATTGTATTTGACCGGGTTAAGGGTGCCTACGTATGGGATGTCGATGGCAATCAGTACATTGACTATGTTGGCACTTGGGGACCCGCCATTTGCGGTCATACCCACCCAGAGGTCATTTCCGCCCTGCACGACGCCCTCGAAAAAGGCACAAGCTTCGGCGCTCCTTCTGCGCTAGAGAACGTTTTAGCCTCCATGGTGATTGAAGCCGTTCCCAGTATCGACATGGTGCGGTTTGTCAATTCCGGTACGGAAGCTTGTATGGCAGTCATTCGCCTGATGCGTGCCTTTACAGGCAGAGATAAAATTATCAAATTCTCTGGCTGTTACCATGGTCACGCCGATATGCTGCTCGTGCAAGCCGGTTCTGGGGTTGCTACCCTTGGCTTACCTGACTCTCCCGGTGTGCCTAAATCGGCAACAAGTAGTACCCTGACTGCCATTTACAACGATTTGGAATCCGTCAAATCTCTCTTTGAAGCCAATCCAGATAGTATTGCTGGGGTGATTCTTGAACCCGTAGTTGGTAACTCTGGTTTTGTTCCCCCTGATGCTGGATTCCTGGAAGGCTTACGCTTGATTACGCAGGAACATGGTGCGCTGTTAGTCTTTGACGAAGTGATGACGGGGTTCCGGATTGCCTACGGCGGCGCTCAAGAAAAATTTGGCGTCACTCCCGATTTAACCACATTAGGTAAAGTGATTGGTGGGGGTTTACCCGTGGGTGCTTATGGGGGACGTAAAGATATCATGTCCATGGTTGCACCTGCTGGTCCGATGTACCAAGCCGGCACCCTTTCCGGTAATCCCCTAGCGATGACGGCTGGGATTAAAACCCTAGAGTTATTGCAAAAACCGGGAACTTACGAACAGCTTGACAAAATCACCAAAAAGCTGTCCGAGGGGTTATTACAAATTGCCAAAGAAACCGGACATCCTGCTTGCGGTGGACAAATTAGTGCCATGTTTGGCATGTTCTTCACCGTCGGTCCTGTGCGTAATTACGACGATGCCAAAAAGTCGGATTTAGCCAAGTTCAGCCGCTTCCATCGCGGCATGTTAGAACGGGGAATTTATCTGGCACCGTCCCAGTTTGAGGCAGGATTTACCTCCTTGGCGCACACCGATGAGGATATTGACCGCACGCTAGAAGCCGCGCGGGAGGTTATGTCAAGTCTGTAGGGATAAGATTAGTTTGCCATAAGCTTGAGGTAGGGACACGACATGTCGTGTCCCTACAGATGGTCGTTCAACGGTAAACCTAAACAGGAGCAGGTGAATGAATAACCAGATGGTCAAAGCAGCACAAGAACGACTGAAACTCTCGATTATGAGTTATCAGCAACAGCCTGTTGGCACTGTCGCCTCTAAGGAACCTGTTCCCCAAGAAGAACAACTTAATTATGGTCACTGCTTTGTCCGCGATTTTATCCCATCGGGACTGGCGTTTCTCATGCAAGGGGAGCGGGAAATTGTCCGCAACTTTTTGGAATTCACCCTCGGCTTACAGTCGGATAAACTATGGACAAAAGACGGTGAAGGCTTATTTGCCCAAGTGAGGAAAACCTGGCAAGGCAAAGAACTGCTCATTGATGGGATTCGCTTGGGAGAAGGCTTAATGCCTGCTAGTTTTGAGGTGACATCAACTCAAAACATTGAGCCAGATTTTGGTCAACGGGCAATTGGTAGAGTTACGCCTGTTGATTCGGGGTTGTGGTGGATTATTCTCTTGCGGGCGTATGAAAAAGCGTGTCAAATCGCCAATCGACCTGATGAAAGTATTGTCCATCGGTTGGAATTCCAACGCGGTATCCAGTTAATTCTGGATATTTGCTTAAGCCAGCGCTTCGATATGACTCCCACCTTATTAGTTCCCGAAGCCGCATTTATGATTGACCGTCGCATGGCGGTTTATGGACATCCGTTGGAAATTCAGGCGTTATTTCATCAAGCTTTATATGCGGCTCGTCACTAACTATCTGATTCAAAATCCGGAGCATTTGAATTTAATCAGTTTTAATGATAATCCCAAAGCAATAATGGATTAGATTAGTTTCGGAGTATAGCACTACGCAGACACGTTAGGAAAAATTAAGAAAAAGCCAAAATCGCTCAATCCCCTGATTTAGTAAGCTTTTTTATTTATAGCAGTCGCCAGGGTCATTAGGACATAAAATGAATGCCGTGTATTTTTTTGAGGCAAGTTTAGTGTCCTAACCGTTGTGGCGGTTGCTATACTATTGCCTATTGCCTGGCGCGTAGCGCTATAAGGGATGTAAGCCTAAACATTGTTGAGGTTAATCGATAAATTTAGGTTGGGATTAGGGCGGGTTTCGTTGTTTGGTTTGAGGTGGGTTTCCTGATTTAATTCCTAAACCCGCCCCTACATTTTTACGCCAACTTGCGGATTCTATCGATAATTTGTAAATTGCAGCGCCACAGGCAATTCCTCTTGTTTCAAGCGCTGAATAATTTGTTGTAAATCATCTTTGGATTTACTTGTCACTCTAACCGCATCGCCTTGAATCGAGGCTTGTACTTTTTTGAATTCGTCCCGAATCAGTTTGGCGATTTTTTTGCCAATATCTTGACTAATTCCTTTTTGCAGTTTAATTTCTTGGCGTACTCGATTACCACTCGCTGATTCAACTTTGCCGTAGTCGAAAATTTTCGGGGAGAGTTTACGCTTGGTGGCTTTGGTGAGCATAATGCTATGTACGGTATCGAGGGTGAATTCGCTGTCGGTATTCACGGTAATGGTGTCATCCCCCAAGTCAACCGTTGTCTTCGTGTCTTTCAAGTCATAACGGTTACTAATTTCGCGATTGGTTTGGTCTAAGGCGTTCACCAACTCTTGTCGGTCAAAATCACTGACGATATCAAATGAATAGGTTGAAGCCATAATCTAATGATGTGAGCGCATTCAGAAGGTACAGTTATCTTCTTATACCGCTAAACCTAGCCGCTTTCAACATTGAAAAGGTTTTAAGCTGTGTCTATCTACTGCTCTACATTTCCCCCTCATCCCCTAACCCCTTCTCCCACCGTGGGGAGAAGGGGAACCAGATTCTCTTGCTCCCCTCTCCCGTGCAACAAAAGTGAGTGAAACATCCTTAGTCCTCCCCCGTGCAAAAAAAGCGAAGCATACTCTGTTATCCCCTCTGCGAGGGGGAAAGAGGGGCTGGGGGTGAGGGGTTTTAAGTTGACACCAATGGGCACTGCCGTGCCCCTACTATATGGGGAATTGTTCTCTCCCAGCCCCCCCAGCTTCCCTATTCCCTACAGTATTGGACTTAGAGTTTCTTATCCCGATCGCGGCGACGGCGATCGCGCCATTCAACGGCGGTTAAGTAAACGACACCCCCCGTCACCAGGAGTAAGAGTCCAGCCGCCGCTAAAAATATGACGGTAAAAACAGAACCTTCCACAATCTCTCTAGAACCCGTTACGCGCCCAGACTACCATCGCAATCGACCAAGTGAACAGAACCAGAGTGGCGACCCAGCCTAATGACAAAATATCCATCGTGCTTTATGAGTAATAGTTAAGAAATGACTCCAACGTTTATGATAATTCAATTTGAACCGTCTTTGACCCTGAGGCTCGAAAGTCGTGAACTCTTCCTTTGACCCAACTGACGCCGAACGGCTCGAATCCCTGAAAGCAGCTATCCTGGGGGGATTATCCCTAGCCTTAACCTATTGTGCGATCGCGCTGTTGCACTCACTGCTTCTATCCACCCCGTCCCCTGCCCTCAGCTTACTGGATGTCCGGGCTAATATAACCCTATTGATCAAAGTCGCGATCGCGTTTTTGTCCGGCTTTTTGTTTGGCGTCACCTACCGCTACGCCATCCGGGATGACCAAAATCCCCAACTGAAAGCGGGAGTCGTGTTAGCGTTTGGTTTGGTACGGGGTTTGGCGGTAATAGAGGGACAGCCGGATATCACCGATACCTTTTGGGTTTGGGGTATCTTAGTCATCGAGAGTCTGATCGAATTTGCGATCGCCCGTTTTACTCTCGATTGGGCAATTCAGCGCCATTGGATCAAACCCTTCACGTCAAGCTGAGTTCCTCAAACTCTGGATACCCATACATCTGCATCCGATCAATAGCGGCGAGGACTTTATTATTTGCCGCCTCTGAGAACAAGCACTGACAAACTAACTGGGCGACATCGGCGCGATGAATCGTTCCCGCCACCTTTTGATTTTCTGTCACCACACCCGTTCCGGTTGCAGGTTCTGACTTCAACCCACCGGGTCGAATCACAGTATAGGTCAGTCCGCTATCCTTCAAATAGTTCTCTGCTTGTTCTTTTTCAATGAGTACAGGCTTCAACGTGGTCAACGCTTGGGGGGGTAAGGCGATCGCACTCTCACCACTCCCAATCGAGGAAATTAGGATAAACTTTTGTACCTTAGCCTTGAGTGCCGCATCAATTAAATGCTTGTTGCCCAAAAAATCCGATCGTTGACCCTCTTTGGGTAAGCCGCCTATCGTACTAATCACCGCCTGAATCGGTTGATCTCCCAGCATGGCTTGTTCAACCGTTACCGCATCTAGGGCATCTCCCATCACCACCTGAATCCCCATCGCTTCTAACTCGGCGCGAGAGTCTGGGGAACGCAACAGGGCTTTAACCTTCTGGTTTTGCTCAACCAGGTATTTGGCGATTTCTCGACCCACCCCGCGACTAGCGCCTGCCAGAAAAATATAAGACTTATCTGTTTCAATCATCTGTCCTTCCTTAGAGAAAATTCGTTTCCTGTTTTCACTTTAATTTCACAATTGCCCATTATCTTAAAAATAACTGCGACCAATTGGAGAATAATCGAGTTATCGGGTGTAACTAGCGCTTTGATCTAAGCAAAATCTTGACAAAATTAGGCTCTGCCCTAAAATTTAGATAAATTCCGGCAATTTTCGTGGACATTCTCACGAAAACTTCGGTAAAGTGAAGATTCAAGAAAAAGCGCCACTGAATTAAGCTGTTAATTCAGCAACGCCTGACAAATTGAGTTTTCTAGTCCTGGCAAAAATTATAACAAATTGTGACGGCAAAGGCTTAACTGTCCTTTTGCCGTCATAGTTGTTGGTTGTCTTTTGTCTGACGTTTTCTGGTTAACACTACATCCAGATTAACTACCCCTTTTTGGTGGAGTAAGGGTTTGGTAACCAAACCCCTACTAAACACCATACCCCCGTGCAGACGCCCATTGTGCAATATCTTGACGCTGAATTGCAGCAGCCATTAAATCAGGAAACTGGTCAGGCGTGCAAGCCATGGCTGGGATACCCAATCCGGCAAGTTTTTCGGCTATCCAATGATCATACATGGGCGCACCTTCATCATTGAGGGCAAGCAGTGTGATCAATTGAACTCCTAATCCCACCAATGCCGCCACGCGCTTAAGCATTTCTTCCCGGTTTCCCCCTTCATATAGGTCACTAATTAACACTAAAATAGTGTCCTGAGGACGACGCACCAGTCCTTGGCAGTAGGTGAGGGCGCGGTTAATATCGGTTCCGCCTCCCAGTTGAGTACCAAAGAGTAAGTCTACGGGATCTGGCGCGGCGTCGGTTAAGTCTACAACCGACGTATCAAATACGACAATTCGGGTTTGTACTGCCCTGAGAGAGGCTAGCACCGCCCCAAAGATTCCCGCATAGACGACAGACGTTGCCATAGAACCACTTTGGTCGATACAGAGGATAATATCTTGTAAAGAACTGCGTTTGTGTCCGTAGCCGATTAGGGTTTCAGGGATAATTGTGCCGTATTTAGGTTGATAATGTTTTAGGTTAGCCCGGATAGTGCGGTTCCAGTCGATTTCGTTATGGCGGGGACGGCGGTTGCGAATGGCACGGTTGAGGCTACCGATTATGGCTTGGCGGGTGGGGTTGGTTAATTTACGCTGCAATTGTTCAACCACTTGACGCACCACACGGCGGGCGGTTTCTTGGGTTTTGCTGGGCATAATGCTACTAAGGGATAGTAGATTTGCCACGAGATGAACATCCGGTTCAATGGCTTCTAGCAGTTCCGGTTCCAGCAGCATCTGTTGCAGGTTAAGGCGTGCCATTGCATCTTTTTGCATCACCTGTACGACTGATGAGGGGAAATAGGTGCGAATGTCGCCTAACCAACGGGCAATATTGGGGGAAGAACTCCCAAGTCCACCACGGCGGTCAGAATCGTAGAGGGCGCTGAGGGCATTATCAATGGCTTGATCCGTTGGATTGAGGGTAAAGGAATCTGCGGCTTCTCCCTGACCATTCTCCTGACAAATACCATCGGCGTCTCCACCGCCTAAGAGAAGTCGCCAACGGCGTAGGCGTTCTGGCTGGGTCATCGTTTCTAGTAGCAATTACCGGATGCTGATTGAGTTATTGTATCGGATTGAGTGGAGAAAAGCTGTGCGATCGTGTAAATCACCCTCTAATCATTAACTCAGTTGCTGCGTTTGTTAGTCATTCTCTCCTTTATCGTCGCTAACCTCGTCTTCATCATCAAGGTTTTTACCAGTCTTTGTTTGCAACTCGGCATAAAGACGTTCTAGCCTTGCCCTTCTATTGCTTAGCTGTTTGAGTCGGTTGTTATGGAATTCTATTTGCGAACTGTGATATACGGTTAACTGGTCATTTTCATCAATCAGTTCGCGGATGATTCCCCCAGCAGTAGTTCCTCTGTGAGTATCGCCGAATCGATCCGTATTTCTCCTCTGGCTAGTCTCTGCACTAACTGAGATCTCGACATTCCCAGAGCTTTGGCTTTCTGACGGAATAATTCCCAGTCCCTCGGTTCGAGTCTCAATGTCACCGTCTTGGTGTTCCTGTCTGATTTTGGTCTACCGCGCTTGTTAGTCATTCTCCTTCCTCATCGCCAACTTCGTCTTCCTCGTCGCCGTCTTCACTGGTTTTTTGCTGCAAATCCCGGTATAGCTGTTGAAGACAGCTAAGCCGCGCCCTCAATCGAGGTAACTTTTGTTCCAGATATGCCAATTCCTCTTGGGTTTCCAAGATTAATTGGCTGAGGATTCCCCCAGATATTTCGCCTTTTGAAACCCTTGTAAGTCTTGTGGATTTTGGACTCTGGATATTTGGGTGATCAGTTCCGTGCGGGTCATTCCCAGACTGGCTGCTAGCTGATTGAGGTTTTCCCAATCCTGGGGTTCAAGCCGTATCCCGACGCTGATCGTCTTCCGGT
>NZ_JAVJTO010000120.1:0-22658 GCF_040220235.1 Coleofasciculus sp. B1-GNL1-01 | reverse complement strand
GTTAGAGAAGTTGTACAGATTCTTTGACTTAAATGCCAATTTATCTGCCTCCTGCCAATTGGCATGATTTCGGTTGATGATGTGTCTTTCTACCAATTTCATGAGCAGCCGCCCCCGACCATCTCTACAGAAGCCGACTCAATTTTACTATATATAGCACTACGCACACACGTTAGGACAAAATCAAGAAAAATTAAAATCGCTCAATCCCTTTTCAGGTAAGCTTTTGTCTTCACTATTGCCTATTGCCTATTGCCTATTGCCTAGCGCGTAGCGCTATATCTACAATTTTCTACAATTTAAGCAGCAACAGTTCAGAACCCCATCTTCCCCATCTCCCTCATCTTCCCCATCTCCCCCAACCCCTCCACCCCTCATCCGGCGTCAATCGCTACAATCTAGAAGAATATGAGCATAAACTTACCGTAATTGGCATGATTCCTACAGTTATCGAACAATCCGGTCGCGGTGAACGCGCCTTTGACATCTACTCTCGTCTACTGCGGGAACGCATTGTTTTTCTGGGACAACAGGTTGACTCAGATTTGGCGAACCTCATCGTGGCTCAACTCTTATTCCTGGAAGCCGATGACCCCGAAAAAGACATTTATCTCTACATCAACTCCCCAGGCGGTTCTGTAACCGCAGGAATGGGGATTTACGATACCATGAATCAAATCCGTCCCGATGTCTGCACCATCTGTGTGGGTTTGGCGGCGAGTATGGGTGCGTTTCTGCTGAGTGCTGGGGCGAAGGGTAAACGGATGAGCTTACCCCATTCCAGAATTATGATTCACCAGCCCTTAGGCGGCGCTCAAGGACAAGCGAGTGATATTGAGATTCAAGCAAAAGAAATCCTGTATCACAAACAACGGCTGAATCAGCTTCTGGCTGAACATACCGATCAACCCCTAGATCGAATTGCTGAAGATACAGAACGGGACTTCTTTATGTCAGCCGAGGAAGCCAAGGACTACCGCTTAATTGATCAAGTAATTAATCGGCGTCCTTCCGCCACCCGGACTCCCGCAACGGTGGGCTAGCCAATTTTAATTTTGGCAAGCGTGAAACCCGTCCCTACACCTCGGTCTGGGCGGGTTTTACACAAACGTTATCATCAACAGCAAGACGAAAGTGACTCAACCCGCCCCTACTTTCCTCAAATCTGATTAGTCGGGTGTCGGTTCCAATTCCAGATGATGCAAGAAGTCGAGTAACTCTTCATCGGTTAACAACTGACGCGATCGCTTACCATAAGTTTCGATCAGGTAATCTCGTCCCTGTTGATTCGTCCACCCTAGCCGTTTGAGTTCCACATTGGTTCGGGCAATAATTTCGGAAAAGTCAATGGGTGTTTCGGATTTGGGTTGACTCTGGATATCGGGTTCAGCTTCCTTTTGTGCAGGAGGTGGCGGTGGTGTTGATTCTGGCTCTAACGACGATTGAGTGACTCCCACTGGGGTTGGTGTCTCTTCCTTAAACAGAGGCGTCTCTGATGTTGATACGTCTTCCGTTAAGGAGGGCGGTTCAACGGTCTCAGGAAGTGTTACTGTCGGTTCCGGGGGGGGACTGGGTTTTGTCTTAGGGGGGGAAGGTGGTTCAACCGTCTTTGGGAGGGGTTCCGTTGGTTCAGGGGGTGGACTGGGTTTTGCCGATATCGGGTGGGTATCGATTGGACTAGGACTTGGAGTATCTTCACCCTCAGGTTTTGATACCATCCTTTTTGCCGCAAAAGCGGGAGCCGAGTTAGGAATCGACTCAGGGGATGAGGGAACCTCAGCAGCCGCCACTGATGTTTGGGTGTGGCTATGAGGTAGAGATGTTTCGGTGTCTGTAGAACTCTCCCGATCAACCGCTAAAACAGTTATCGCTCGTTGTCTGGCTTGGTCTTCTGCTAGTTCCACCGTTTGAGCCGCAGCTAGACCTGTTGATCGGGTTACGCCATCAATTTCCACACTGACGCGCACAATATACTGACCGTGATCGATCGCTAAAAGATCACTGATCAGACTCCCTTGAGGATAAGAAACTCGGAATTTATTCAATGTAGGATTCATAAAACTTGACTCAACGCGGTACATGAACAGGGTACATTTTGGACAGTTGGCATAGACAGCGACAGTAGTATTAGTACGGTGAGAGCCTGTCTGCACAAACATGTAACATAATGTTACATAGACCCGAACCACAGTCCTGGGGCTTGGGAAACTCCCTAGGACAAGAAGGGGTAAGTGCAAGCTACCCTTTAATCAACGGCGATTTAGTACAAATTTACCAATTCTTGGCGTCTGTTGCACTTCGGCATACCAACAGACATTTAACGCCACAAATGCATAACTTTTGACAGTTGACTTCCAAGGTAGGGGCACGAGAATCTACAATAATGACATACTGTCCCAGTTGAGTGTAACTCACCTACTCCGGCAAGGAAGCCCCCATTGTAATCTGTGATTCAACGCGGGGAGGAATTGCCAGTCTGTTAAAGTTTGAATTATACTCATTTTCGTGAGTTTTGGATAAACGTGAAGCAAGTATTGACAATAGTTGTAAGACTTCAACCCACCGAAGAGCAACAAAGGCTGCTCATGGAAACGGCGGGAAGTTTTGCTGCCGCTTGTAACGCGATAAATGCCACAGTTAACCCAAAGCTAACGAATCGAAATTCAATCCAGGCAGTTTGTTACCACGACATCAAAGCCCAATGGGGGCTGACATCAAACCATGTAGTGAGAGCTTGTGCCCGGGTAGCCGCCAATCGCTTAACAGCCAAACACAAAGGCAAAAAAGTGAACGCTTTTAAGCCGACAACTTTTGACTGTGATGCCAGAACATTTCAGTTTTTCGAGAAAGACTGGACAGTAAGCCTAAGCACGATTGGGAAGCGGGTAAGGTGTCTGCTTCGTGCCAGTAACTACCATCGGAACAAATTGACAGGAAAAAAACCAACCAGCGCCCAAGTTTGCCTGCATCGGGACGGGTATTGGTATGTGCATATACAACTCAAAAGTGAGCCGCCCAAACCGATTAAATCAAACATTGTGATTGGGGTAGACTTGGGACGCAGGGAGATAGCGAAAACCAGTACAGATAAAGGATGGGAGGGAAAGCAACTAAACAAGACCCGAGATAAATACACTAGAGTGAGAGCTTCTCTACAAAAGAAAGCAACCCAAGGCACAAGGACAACAAGGCGAAGATGCCGGACTGTCTTGAAACGGTTATCGGGGCGCGAGAGAAGATTTCAGAAATGGATAAACCACAATATCAGTAAATCAATCATAGAAGAAGCAAAGGCATTAAAGTCGGCGGTGGCGATTGAAGACTTAACCGGAATCCGGGAACGAACAAATGAAAAACCCAGGACAAAGAGCGAAAGAAGACGGTCAAATTCCTGGGCATTCTATCAGTTAAGGATATTCCTAGAGTACAAAGGAATAAAAGAAGGGATTGAGATGATCGCCATACCGCCAGCCTATACCAGCCAGACCTGTCATTGTTGCTTGCATATTGGACAGAGAACTAACAAGCAGTTTAAATGCACAAACTTGGTGTGTGGATGGCTAGGGGATGCGGACTTTAATGGAGCAAAAATGATTGAGTTATGGGGCTGTGCAGTAAACCAGCCTGGAGGCTCGGAACTATTGTCCTGTGCAATAGAACCAGGGCTACTAAAAGCCCACACTATACCCGGAAGGGTTGGTGTTGGGTAGTTTACGCATCCTTGCCGCAACGCGATTAAGCGAGCGAAGATCGGCAATTATCCGTAACAGGTCGTGGGTTAATAGGTGTCCGTCAACCTGAAACTGGATAGCTCAAACACTATCCGCTTGATCGCGATCGCGTCAGCAAAAGACGGTTTGATTCTGACAGATCCCATTCTGTCAGGAACCTCTCGGCTTACAGCCGTGGGCTTGAAAAAGCCCATACCTGACGAGCCTAAGACCTACATGGTCTACGTTATGCCCAAGAGTTAAAGTTCCTACCTTGGGGTGTGTGCCAGCCCTGAGCTGCTAGAACTTCAGCATTAAACAGGTGTACAGGGTTAAGCCAGTGTGCTGGAGAAAGTACCGAGGCATAACATTGGCAAGGCAAACGTTACCCCAGTTAAATGGGAGCGCCCTTCACGTGAGCGTATTGCCACTAGGCAAATTCAAGTAAACGCCGGATCAAAGAAAAAGGATTGTTGGATGGAATTTTCAATCGCTACATTACTCTCCAATTTGACCGATGACAAATCAGTCGCCCCCAAAGTTTTAGAGAAGAAACTGGGGTGTCAGGACTCCGAAAGCCTGCAAAAACTCCAGATTGCTCTGGATGTGCTGGAGAAAGTTGGCATTTTGGAAAAAGAACGAGGTCGATATCGACGAGTCTATGAAGAGGATGTGGTCGAAGCCAAACTGCGCTGCTCCAGTAAAGGATTTTGCTTTGCCATTCAAGATGTTGAAGGCGCTGATGATATTTACATTCAAAAGAATCATCTCAGTAGCGCTTGGAATGGCGATCGCGTTTTGGTGAAAGTGACCAAAGAAGGGAGTCGTCGCCGTTCTCCAGAAGGACAGGTACGCTTGATTCTCGAACGAGTTAATCCCTCGGTACTAGCACGAGTCCGACGGGCTGAAGATGGCAGTTATCACGCCGTCCCTCTGGATGACCGCCTGCTCTTTGAACTGGATTTACGACCCAATAGCGCCCCCCTAGAAGAGGCGGTGGAGCATCTGGTTCATGTGCAAGTTCTGCGCTATCCCCTGGGACAAAACCCACCCCTGGGCAAAGTGGCTCGCATCTTAGGGAGTGATGCCGAAGACGCCGCTGATACGGATATTGTCTGTTGTAAACATGACCTACGCCGTCAGTTTCCTGAACCTGTACTGCAAGCGATTGAAGCCTTACCCGACTCCCTCCGCAAAACAGACTTAAAAAAGCGCCTGGATCTGCGGAAACGACTGACGATGACGATAGAAGGCGAGTCAGCCTCCCCAGATAGCACCATTGTCGAAAATGCCTTGACCTTGGAAAAAACCAGGACTGGAAATTGGCAAGTAGGTATCCATATCGCTGATGTCGCCCATTGGATACCCCTCGATTCACCCCTGGATAGAGAGGCACGCAAGCGAGGAACGGCTGTGTATTTGGGCGATACGGTTCTTCCCCTGCTGCCGGAAAAACTCCTATCTCAAGTGTCCCTGATTCCCGGTGAAGATCGTTTAACCCAGTCCGTGCTGCTCACGTTAACGGAATCTGGACAACTGGTTGAATTTGAAATTCAACCTAGTATCATCCAAGTGGATCACCAACTCAGTTATGAACAAGCACAGGCGTTGTTGGGCGGACATGAAGAAAGCGAACCCGAACTCGCACCGATTGTAGACAAACTCAAGGAACTCTTCTTCAGCTTATCTCCAGCACTCAGAGCCGTGCGACAACAACGGGGCGCGTTTGAATTGAATGGAACACTGCCCCAAGAAGCCATTGCTCGACCCACTCCCCACAGTAAAGATGAAGGACGCCAAGGGGCGATCAAGGTTTCGGGTTCTATGCCCTTGCGATCGCTCCTGGCAGAATTGATGATCCTGGCAAATCAAGTGATAGCGTCCCATTTGCACGCCTTATCCTTGCCAGGGATTTATTGTGTGCATCCGACTCCCGATTTAGAAAAACTGGAAGATTTACTCAAGTTAGCCAACAATTTGGGACTGGATGTCGAGCAATCCTTGGAGGAAGATGTCACGTCCCAAGATTATCAGCGCTTGACCCAACTTTTGGCGAAATCAACGGCGGCTAAAGTTCTGAATCACTTACTTGAGGGAACCTTAAAACCGATCGCCTATAGTTCTAAGCCTGGATTGCACTTTGGTTTAGCCTTGGATACCAGCTATTGCCACGCTGTCTCCCCCGTATGGCGCTATGGGGATTTATTTGTTCAACGGGTTTTAGAATACACCTTTAGCGAAGGACGCGATCGCCGTACCACTCGGTCGAAAGATCGGGTGAATCTCCACCACAGTAGCGCCCATGGCAACATTAACTGGAATGTTTTACCCCCTGAGACTCAACAGGAGTTAGAAAGTCAATTAAGCACCTTGGTTCCCCATCTCAATGACCGGGAAAAACTCACCGAAGATGCGGAGATTGATTTAGAGGGCTTGAAAAAAGCCGAGCAAATGAAAGAACGCACGGGTAATGTCTTCAGTGGTTTGATTACAGGCGTGCAATCCTATGGCTTCTTTGTCGAAATTGAAGACTTGTTAGTCGAAGGATTGGTTCACGTCAGTTCCCTAAAAGATGACTGGTACGAATATCGCTCTCGTCATGCTTGTTTAGTTGGTCGCAAAAACCGCACAGCGTATCGATTGGGCGATCATGTCGAAGTTCAAGTTAAGAGTGTGGATTATTACCGTCAGCAAATTGACTTGGTAACCGTTAGTGGCGGTAGTGTGGCAAGTAATGAAGATTTAGAGGATTAAATCTTTAGTCATTGGTCATTGGCTATTTTTTGAACCGGATAAAAGACAAAGGACTAATGACAAAGGACAACGGACAAAGGACGAATGACCAATGACTACCTGGTACACCCTCAATCTTGTCGATGTTCTCAAACAGCTTAATACCGATGCCGCCATCGGGTTAAGTGAGAACGAGGCTCGTCAACGTCAGGACATCTACGGACTCAATGAGTTAACTGATCGCCCCCTGGAAAGTCCCTGGAAAATTCTCTGGGAGCAGTTTACAGCAACCGTTGTGGTGGTGTTGATTATAGCGGCGGTGATTTCGGCGGTGTTGGGTGAATATAAGGATGCGATCGCGATCTTCTCAATCGTGGTATTTAATGCCATCCTCGGTTTTCGCCAAGAATACCAAGCTGAACAGTCAATCGCAGCGCTGAAAAAGCTGGCGGTGCCGACGGTGAAAGTGCGTCGCGATGGCATCCTAGAGCAACTTTCCGCCCGTGAACTGGTGCCGGGGGATATCGTTATCCTAGAAGCCGGGAACTTAGTCCCGGCGGACTGTCGGTTGCTCGAAAGTACCAACCTCCGCACCTCAGAAGCCTCCCTCACCGGGGAATCTGAACCCATCGATAAATTTGCCCAACGGATTGCCACGGCGAATCTGCCTTTGGCAGAACGGCAGAATATGGCGTATATGGGTACAGTGATTAGTTATGGGCGGGCATTAGCCGTCGTCACCGAAACAGGCATGAAGACGGAATTGGGTCAGATTGCCAAAGCGATTCAAGGGATAGAACGGGAAGCCACCCCCCTCCAGCAACGATTAGATCAACTGGGATGGGTATTAGCGATCGCGATTTTAATTCTAGTCCTGGTTATCTTTGGGTTGGGACTACTCCAGGGGGAATCGGTTCGCTTAATGTTCCTCATGGCGGTTAGTTTAGCAGTTGCGGCGATTCCCGAAGGATTACCCGCCGTTGTCACCATCGCCTTAGCCTTGGGCGCTCAACGGATGCTGAAACAGAAAGCCCTGATTCGGAAATTACCCGCCGTAGAAACCTTGGGTTCCGTCACCACAATTTGCTCAGACAAAACCGGGACTCTCACCCAAAATCGGATGACGGTTACTCGTCTGGATTTGATTGGGCAGCAAATTGAGTTAACTATGCCAGAACTCGATGAGTTAATGATGCCCTCGGAAAAGGATGAACAGTCCCAACGGTTAAAAGAAGAACCCACAGTCGCCTTACTACTCACGGCGGCGACGCTGTGTAATGATGCGATCGCAGAGTTTCATCTGGAGCAATCCAACCCAATCCGGGTTCTCGGTGATCCCACAGAAACCGCTTTGATTGTCGCCGCCACCCGTTTTGGGTTATGGAAAACGGATATAGAACATGATTTTGAACGGATAACCGAGGTTCCCTTTGACGCGGAACGCAAGCGGATGACGACGGTTCACCCCCTTCCCACCACCCCCGATAAATGTCCAGAGGAACTAAGTTGGCTCAAGCCTTGGGAATTACTGTTTAATCATGCGCCCTATATTGCCTTTACTAAAGGTGCGGTTGATAGTCTCTTAGAGATTTCTAGCCAGGTTTGGCTCGATGATCAGATTACTCGATTAGATAATAGCAGGTATGAGCAAATTTCTCATGCCAACAACCAACTGGCTGAAAATGGAATCCGTGTCCTGGGTATCGCCGTTCGTCCCGTAGACTCTCACCTCCTCGCCACACTTCCCCTAGAACGAGACGAGGATATTCTCGAAAAAGACCTGATTTTCATCGGTATGATTGGTATGATTGATCCGCCCCGTCCAGAAGTAAAACAGGCGGTTTTGACCTGTCAGAAAGCGGGAATTCGTCCGATCATGATTACTGGCGATCATCCCCTAACCGCTCGCCATATTGCTTCAGACGTAGGTATTTCTACCAATGGTTTACTGTTAACGGGTCAGGATATGGCAAAACTATCCGCCTCAGAGTTAACCGAAAAAGTTGATCAGGTGTCTATTTATGCCAGAGTTTCGCCCCAGAACAAATTAGAAATTGTCCAAGCGCTGCAAAACCGGGGACATGTTGTGGCAATGACAGGGGATGGCGTCAACGATGCACCCGCTTTAAAAAAAGCCGAGATTGGTGTAGCCATGGGGTTGACGGGGACAGATGTGGCGAAAGAAGCCGCCGATATGGTGCTGTTGGATGATAACTTTGCCACGATTGTAGCAGCGACTCAAGAAGGACGAGTCATTTACGATAACGTCCGTAAGTTTATTAAATATACATTAACCGGGAACTGTGGTGAACTGTGGGTAATTATATTAGCGCCATTCTTAGGGATGCCTTTACCGCTACTTCCCTTACAAATTCTCTGGATTAATTTATTAGCGGATGGATTGTTAGCCTTGGCATTAGGCGTCGAACCAGCGGAGCCGAATATCATGTCCCGCCCACCTCATAATCCGCAAGAGAGTATCTTTAGTCGGGGGGTTGGTCGAGATATTGTTTGGATTGGGTTACTCCTAGGACTTGTTTTATTAGTCGTTGATTATCACTATTGGTTTACGGGTCAAGCAGCTTGGCAGACGATGGTATTTAGTATATTGGCATTTTCCCGTATCGGTTTGGCTCAAAGCATGCGATCGGAGCAAGAATCCCTATTTCGTTTAAATTTACTGTCAAATAAGCCCTTATTAGGCGCAGTTGTTTTAACCTTTTTATTACAATTGGCGGTGGTGTATGTCCCCTTCTTACAGGACATTTTTAATACCACAGGGTTGTCATTGTATGATTTAGGCATCAGTCTCGCCATGAGTACGATTGTGATTTGGGCAATGGAATTGGATAAAGGGTTGCGTCGATACAAATCTCAGAAAAACAAGATATAACAAAGATTAATTTAAGGTTGAAATTTGCTATGGAATACATCAAACATTTGCTTATTCGTACACCTTTTGAAAAACCCGCTCAGAAAATACAAAAACTACTTAAATTCAGGCGGCGTAGCCAGCGTCCTGAACTTGGTGAACTTTACATGGAACCATTGAGGATTGAGCAGGCAATGCAGCGCATCCTCTTTGATTCTGCCAACTGTTTAGATATCGGCTGTCATCTCGGCTCAACGCTCAGTGATATTCTAAGGCTAGCACCCAAGGGACATCACATAGCCTTTGAGCCAACATCCTATAAAGCACGTTGGCTGAAACAGAAATTCCCCGAAATTGAGATTAGAGACATAGCCCTTAGTGATACGTCGGGTGAAACAAAATTTTATGTCAATACTGGTCGCTCAGGTTTCAGTGGACTTGGGAAGCCTAATCCTAAGAACAAAGAAACATTTTTGGAAATCAGTATTCAATGTGAACGGTTAGACAACATTCTTAGTCCTGAGTACCGTGTGGATTTCATTAAAATTGATGTGGAAGGTTATGAATTAGCAGTGCTACGTGGAGCGGTAGATACACTGAAACGTTATCGTCCTGCTCTATTATTCGAGTGTAACAGGGCAGGATTATCTCGTTCTGGCTTCACGTCCACCCAAATATTCGAGTTTTTAACCCAACACCAATCCTATTCAGTCTTTCTGTTAAAAGATTTTCTGAAAGACAACCCGCCCCTTGACTATGAGCGATTCAATAATGCTTTGCAGTATCCGTTTCAAGCCTCTAATTTTATTGCAATAGCCAAAAATTAACTATGTAATTTAACTAAAAAATTGCCAAAAGAATGCAACGGGAAACAGGCACACCTTCAGCCCGCAAAGGTAGGGCGACAGCTATTCGTTCGGGGATATTTTGGATGCCAATTGCCAGGGCTAATAAAAGACCTAATTGGGAGGACGTTTTACCCGCACCGTAGCCAACACCCACCGCTACACCTTCAGGGAAACTATGAATAAACAACGTTCCCAGAATTAAAAGCACTCGCCGTGCGGAAGCTCCCCGGATTTCTCCAATTTTAGGTTCGCGATCGCCTAGCCAGGATTCGCTGATAATAAAAAAGATAGTACCAATAACTAACCCAATGACCCCTTGGGTGTAACCACCGCGTTGAATTGCCGGAAAAATCAGGTCAAACACCGATGCAGCAAGCATAACCCCACTGGCAAAAGCATAACCGCGTTCCGACCTTAATCCCCCCTTGCTAAGGGGGGAAATGTTCCCTCCCCTTGATAAGGGGAGGGTTAGGGTGGGGTAGAGTCAAGGTATTGCTTGGGTTTTCCGCTTAAGTTGACACCAATGACCGACGTGCGCCCAATTCAATCATAAAATCTCTCCCACAATTTTAGCTGTGTCACACCTGTAGGGATGAGTTTAGCCATTCAAGTAAGCTGGCGACTGGCGAAATGCTCAACAAAACCCGCTCTTATTCAATTTATGATGTTGGTAGGATGTCCTGATTAGGCATAATTATTTGGCACGATTGGGGTGGAGAGGGGGCGGGTTTAGATACGTTAATTCCTACAACTGTTACGTTTTTAGTAAAACCCGCCCCTACAGATTTAATCATCGCCAACTAACATCAGGCGATTTTTTTAATTAACCAGTCAGAAATTAATTCCCAAGTAGCCACAATTTCAATCGCTCTGAACTGGGTTAGCTCTAATCTAGAATATAGAACTCTTTAGACAGATGACAAATAGTGCGGTGAACAGCTAAATCTTAAACAAGAACTATACTAATCATTTGCACTATAAGGAGAATAAAGCAACATGAAATCAAAATCCTGCGATCGCCACCCCACTCGTTTTAGCCAGAAGCAACCGGAAAAGCGAACAGCCGCTCTTTACAGAGTGCTATCCCTGATTGGCACAGGGATTACCATTTTGGGTGTAGCAGGCTGCTCTAACCCCTCCACAGTCTCTTCTGAGCAACAAACCACAGCTCAAGTGGTTGAAGATGACAATGATATCCGCGATCGCGCCCTAGAGCCAACCCCTGAAGATACCAACTTTGTCGTTGATGTAGTGAACAAGGTTGAACCCGCAGTAGTACGAATTAACACCGAAAAAACCGTAGAACCCCAGATTCCCGATACCTTTAATGACCCCTTCTTCCGGCGTTTTTTTGGTGGCGCAGTTCCCCAGCCTCAAGAACGAACTGTGCGGGGTATTGGTTCGGGTTTTGTGATTAGTGATAATGGAGAAATTATCACCAATGCTCACGTCGTTAATCAAGCCGACACCGTAACCGTATCCTTTCCCGATGGTCGCACATTTGAAGGTGAAGTGTTGGGCGAAGATCCTGTCACTGATATTGCTGTAGTCAAAGTATCCGCCGACGACTTGCCAACGGTGGAACTGGGCAATTCTCAAGACTTACAAACCGGACAATGGGCGATAGCGATCGGAAATCCTTTAGGGTTACAAGAAACAGTAACCGTCGGCGTAATTAGTGGCATTGATCGGTCTAGTAGCGAAGTTGGTGTTCCTGATAAACGAATTGGCTTTATTCAAACTGACGCCGCCATTAACCCCGGTAACTCTGGTGGACCTTTACTAAATGCGCGAGGTGAAGTCATTGGCGTAAATACTGCCATTATCCAAGGAGCGCAGGGACTCGGTTTTGCTATTCCCATTGACATCGCCAAACAAATTTCTCAACAACTGATTACTCAGGGAAAAGTTGAACATCCTTACCTTGGTATTCAAATGGTAGCACTGACACCAGACATTAAACAAAAAATCAATACGAATCCCAACAATACGATGCAAGTTCAGCCAGATGAAGGCATCCTGATTGTTCGGGTTATGCCCAATTCTCCGGCTGATGAAGCGGGATTGGAAGCAGGTGATGTTATCCAAGCAATTGACAATCAATCTGTGACCGAGGCGGAAACCGTTCAACAGTTAGTTGAAGCAAATGGCGTCGATAATCCCTTACCTTTAGAAGTGCAACGGAATGGTGACACCTTGGAATTGACAGTAATACCCGAACCTCTACCACCTGGAAATGAATGATATCATGTCTGATAGAATATGGATATTTTAGTTATATCCTCAGCCAGGTCAGACCAGATTTCATTGAGGGGCAAAATACCAGGACACTTGCTCCACACTCTAATCACAACGAGTCACCCGAGTCCGAATCGCGTCACGAGTTTCTAAAGGGCAGGGAGATATATTCACTGTAAAAAATATTTTTAATGCTAATAAATCAGTTGGTTTTAACCAACTTAAGCTATAAGCCAAGAACTTGAGTTCTTGGCGGACGGGTGAAAGCGAACCTGTTTAATATAACCTAAAACAGATTTCAACTTACGCCCCCGGCTTCCCCTTTTTCAGTAACATCCACATCAACCTCTTGGAATTCTCCCGCTTTAGGGACATCCGTTTTCATTTTCAGTTGCCCTAAACCCATCACATTCACACTAACTTCTAACGATACATTTTCCGTCGGAATATCTTTTTCAATAACCCGTTTACTAGCAATTTGCATCACATTGACAGCGCGATCAACTGCCGTTGTTATCGCCTCCTCAGACAGCTCTGACGCTTTATCTTGAGTCGTATTGGTAATCTGTTCTTTAACCTGTTGTCCTTTTTCTTCCAGCGTATTCGTGACTTGATTCACTACATTTTTCCCTTTCTCTTGAAGGTTTTGCAAATCCATACCTATCTCTTTAGCTTAATCAAACGATTGAATCTAGTATAAGTATTATACGTTTGTTCCACCTCATCCTAGAGTTATACTATCAGTCGTACCCTAAGTGATATGTTGCACTAATTGCAATCGGCTTAGTATGACCTAAATTAGGCGGCAGCAGTAAGCCTCAAAACCTTGAGCAATGGAGCATTACACTACCCTTCGGAAACACTACGCGAACGATCTCCTCGCCCTACTGGTTACTGGCGTGGCACATCTAAGCAAGATGAATTAACCTGACACCCGGAAACCGTAGGGGCGCACAGACGTGCGCCCGATTCAATGGTGAAATCTATTCCACAATTTTAGCTGTGTCACACCACGACAGTTTTACTTATTGAGAATGGTGCAAGAGTTGAATATAACCCAGACACGCTATAACAAGTCTCTTCTACACTCCGGGAATACACAGGATCATACAGGTGCTGAATTTTTTGAGGCGGATATATTATGGAACAAACTGAGTAAACAAACGTCTATCTATCCTGAGAAATTAGTTAACAATTATTCTCTAATGCCAACGCCATCAAAAGTAGCTCAATATACTCTTTTTCTACTGGTAACCCTGATTAGCTCTCTCAGTTTTATCGTTAAATCGCCCCCCAGTATCGGACAAATTAAGGCAGAAAGGATAGAGCAAAACGAGCCAAAAACTCAATCAATTCCGACCCAGTTTATCGTTGACTCTCTGGACTTTGCCCAAGGTTCGCCACCAGCTAGCCGAAACGCCTCAGCTATTCCTGAATCGGTTGAAATCGTTTCCGATGGCACACAACTGCAATGGGAATGGCAAGGAGAGACGTATAGCATTAACGTTAATGAGCTAAACGTGCGGCTGATGAATAGCGTCGATCCTGAAACCTACAATCCGGTTGAAAAAGTCATGAGGGGTCAACGTTTCGTCAGAGATAGCATCAGCGTTGATCCCAAAACAGGTAACATTGCTGTTGGCGTAGTTCTCGATTATTTTGCGGCGACGAATTTTAGTGCCGTTTTCATTATCGATCCTCAACCGGGTGCTTACGCCATTTATCGAGTCCAAGTACCAGGTTCTCAATCCTTACCGGATGAATTTTCTACCTATTCGTTGGATACCATTGGCTATGTGAGGTTCTTAGAGGGAGACTTATTAATCAAGCATGGAGATGCATCAGGTACAACAGCAGTATTAGTGTTCAAACCAGCCAATACTCCAGCGATGGACTATGCAGGTTGTGTTGATCTCCAGATTGGCGAAAGCCGTAGCGTTTGTCCAAAAAACTAATAGTAACGTCCTTGATACGTCGGTGACTGAAAGTCATAGTTACACAAACTTGCCTCCGCCTGCGCGGACTGAGTTATAAAGGGGAATATGAAATTTGAAAGCACATAACTCTCAAGACATTCACCCTGTAGGGGCGGGTTTAGCCGTTAAAAAGATGGGCTTACCGATAACATTTCAACAAAACCCGCCCTTACCTAAGCTTAAATTAAATGAATTAACTGTTCTTGAGTCACCCAAGTCCCATGAAACCCATAGGGAACTCGTTGAGGGATCAAAACCCGCGCCACAGGTTCCCCTGTCAAATCTTGAGCATTTAACACCACCAGTTCAGAGGTTCCTGAATTTTCATCATGGACAAACGTGACAAGCCAGCCATCATCTTCAGCCGTTCCCTGGGGACGCGGCGCAAATACCACCTCACCGCCATAACGTCCCGCCCCATAGCTATGAACCTGGGAGGTATCATTGCTAAAGTCATATTTAATCACACCCTCAAACAATGGCATCGGATTATCTGCAATCTTTGCCGTGTAACCATAGCGCATTTTGCGTCCGATTAACTGCTCATTAATGCGAGGAAACTCGGAGAGGCGTTCATCTATTAGCCCTTCTTGCACATTACCTGTGCGAAGGTTAAACCGCCACTGATACAACCGAGGCTTATTTGAATCCGGATCACTCCCTGTTTTCTCCGAAGCGGTTAACACAGTGCATGAACTCATCCGACAAGCAATCAGTACCACCTCATCCCCTTCCTGATAAGCATTCAGAATATGAAAGGCATAGCAGGACGGACTTTCAAACCAACGGATATTACTGTTGTCACCGTGACGGGGAACAATACCGAACCGACTGGGACGTTCAGATTTAAACTGAAGCATAGCCTCTCCCTGGGGATTAAACACCATCGGCAGATCCATAAACAGGGTGTAATCTTGGGTAATGGCAAAATCATGCATCATTACAGGTTCAGGCAAGTCAATTGGCACAGTACGCACCAATTCACCCGATCGCGAAACAATGCTATAGGTTAAGAAGGGTGGCTGGGGAGAGTAGCCAAAAAACATCATTTCGCCTGTGACTGGATCAATCTTGGGATGTGCTGTGAAGGCAGAGGCTAACTTATCCTCGAAGGTATAAGCCCCAATCGTCTCTAATTCCGGAAGCTTAATCCCATAGGGTTCTCCCCCTTCGTACAGCGCTAGAAAATGACCCGAATGCCAAATAACCGAGGTATTGGCTCTATTTGTCAACGAGGGTGAGGACTCCTGATTCTGAACTGATGCGGTTAACCCCTCAAGAGGCTGACCTGTTTCTCGCTCTTTTTCAAACCTGGGAGTCCGGATATAGCGATCGCGGTAAGAGGCTTTACCATGACGAATGTGTACTCCATGTAACATCCCATCGCCGCCAAACCAGTGATAGTTCTCGCTAGAGGGAAACTGAGGATTTGGACCATTGCGGACAAACATCCCCGATAAGTCCTGAGGAAGTTCACCAATCACGGTTAGTTCATCCGCCGTGATTTCATTCTGGACTGGGGCAAAGTTTCCTGCTAAAAAGGGATTGACGGTTGTTGTACTCATGTTGTCACCTACCATTAGAAGATTTTTGCCACTATCTTCTATTGTGTCTTGCCCATAGAAAATATGGCCAACTTCTCTAACTCCTCCACACCGACAAAGCCGTTCGCGTCTTTCCGCCGTTTACTCCCAACGTGGCAGAAAAATCCTAATGCTTTGGGTAGACGAGTCTTTCTGCGACAAAGTGTTAATTTACTGGGGTTGTTGGGATTATCTCTGGTGGGTTGCCGCTCGGAGAATCCCAAGTCCACGTCCACAGACTCGCAAACCCCATCATCTACACCCATGAACCTGGAAAGTCAAGCCTTTAACGCCAACGAGATGATTCCTTCCCAGTACACCTGTGATGGAGAAGAGATTTCTCCTGAACTCCACTGGGATGCACCCCCCACAGGAACCCAGAGCCTTGCGTTAATTGTCGATGACCCCGATGCGCCTGGGCAAACCTTTGTTCACTGGGTTGTCTATGATATTCCCCCAGAAACTCGCCAGTTACCTCAAGGAATTCCGGCGCAAGAGCCACTACCGAAGGGTGGAACTCAAGGTAAGAATGATTTTGGTAATTTAGGGTATGGGGGGCCATGTCCTCCCAGTGGCATCCACCGTTACTTTTTTAAACTCTATGCCCTTGACCGCACACTGAAATTAGACGCCGGGGCAACCAAAGAGCAGCTTCAAGCGGCGATGAGTGGTCATATTCTGGCTTCTTCAGAACTGATTGGACGCTATGCACGTACCTGATTGGGTTAAAGTTATGGGTTTTCTCTGCTACAATCCTCTTTGTTCAAAATTTCTGCTGGAAAACTGGCACTGAACCCTAGAATATGCCTCTTGAGGATGTCCTGATGCCTAGCTCTGGTTGGCGTAAACCAAAACCATTACACTCCATCGCGACGAGAAGATTAGCTGTGTCCAAGCCGACTCTATTTCTGATGAGTAGCCTATTCGTCACTGGGCTGACGATAACCCTAACGCCTGTGGCGGGGGTCAGTCAACCCCAGCTATTTAGCCAGCTACAGCCGGAACAACAGCGACTGCGTGAGTTACTCCGCCAAGCGCGAGACTTAGTGGATGCGGGAAATTATCCTCAGGCGATCGCAACCTATCAACAAGCGGCTAATCTAGATCGAGATAATGCCAAGATTTTCTCCGGAATCGGTTATCTCCAGGCGCGTCAGGGGAACTTCCGAGAAGCGGCGAGGGCGTATCAACAGGCAATTGCCCTGGAGCCGAATAATGCAGAATTTCAGTATGCTCTCGGTTACAGTTTAGCCAATGCCGGAGAGAATGCACCAGCAGCAGAGGCTTATCGTCAAGCCCTAAGGCGCGATCGTAACCATATTAACTCCTATTGGGGATTGGGGGTCGTCCTCTTGCGTCAAAAGGACTATGACGGAGCCATCCAAGTTTACCGCCAAGTCATCAGTCTTCAACCCAAGAATGCTCAGGCACACCAGTTACTAGGTACCGTTTTTCTCCAGCAGGGGCGTCCCCAAGAGGCGATTAAAGCACTCCAACAAGCTGAATCCTTAGCGCCTCTGGATAGTAATATTCAGCTTACATTGGGTATGGCTTGGTTGAGTCAGGGCGATATCGACACCGCACTGAAGGTTTTTGACCGAGCGGCAAAACTAGAACCCAATAATAGTCAAGTTTATCTGCAAATTGGCAAAATCCTCCAAGCTCAAGAAGATTTCGTCGGTGCATTGAAAGCCTTTCAAAGAGCCGTGGCGGTTCAATCAGACTTAGTTGAAGCTCAAGCCGCTATTGGTGATATTTTACTCACCGAGGGAAATTACTTAGAAGCCATTGTCGCCTATCGACGCTTAATTGAAATTGCCCCCCAAGATGCCCAAGCCCACTATAATTTAGGATTAGCATTAAAAGGACGAGAGCGCATAGCAGAAGCGATTACGGCTGTGGAAAAAGCGCGTGATCTCTTCCGGCGTCAGGACAATCGCGATGGTGTCAAGAAAGCCGAATCATTGCTGCGAGATTTAAAGAAAGCGCGACGTTAAACTAAGTTGAATGTCACTGACTTAAGGCTGCTACTCCCGGTGGGCAATGCCCACCCTACGGTATATCAAAGGTTTTGGCGATCTCAAATGCTTATTTGAGGGTCACTTACATCTTTTCAGGGGCAAAGCAAATTGTATAGCACTACGCACACACGTTAGGACAAAAGAAGAAAAATTTAAATCGCTCAACACCTCGGCTTCGCTCGGTGTTGCCCATTGCCCATTGCCCATTGCCCATTGCCCATTGCCCATTGCCCATTGCCTAGCGCGTAGCGCTATAGTAGCGTGACACACCGAGTTTTATGAATGACGCTTACGCCCGCAAACCTTAGGGGCGCAAAGCCTTGCGTCCGATTGAACTTAAAGTTGATAATTGCCATAAATTTACTTGTCTTGACTTTTAAATTTATCGTTTTTTCAACACAAATTAAACTGAAATTCATATTTACTTAGAATTTACAAATCTATAAGCCTTGCTGAATCTTCTGTAAAATCCTTCAATCTCTATAGACAAGACAATTACGGATTCAGTAAAGTAGAAAACGATAAGGGATTACTACTTATTAAGTTTTTAAGCCAGAGTACCCTGAGTTTTCTAAACCTATTCCCCCTCTATTGAACATGAAACAACTACCTTTACGTCTCCTAAGTTCCAGCTTACTCGCTACCAGCATTACCCTCATGTCTGGCTTTGTTTCAGCCAATGCAGTACAAGCCTCACCTATTTCCTTTGATAACACCAGCACATCAACAAATACACTTACCCATGACGCTTCCGCTCAAGTAAATGAGGCAAATAGGAGATTACTCATTAGCACTATGCCTCATATTCCTGAGCATAATCCTAATCATGATCATGGTTCTACGTCCCAACCCACTATGCTAATAAGTTTTATCTTAATCATTGGTTCTATCGCTGCCACAGCCGCACGTTATCGGCAGTCTTGCTAAATATTGCCATGTTTGTCGGTTAGCTGATAAGGGTTAGAAGTTAAATAATGCTTCTTACCCTTTTCTTTGTATTTGTGAAGGAGCAAAGCTGTAGGGGCGGGTTTTACTGAGAACGTTCCGTCGATGTCCAAGAATTTGACTAAACCTGCCCTTCTAGAGGAGTAAGGAGGGGTTTTAGGTTTAGGTGTTTTTACGGATGAAAAGGATTGGCGGAGGCAATATACTGTATTTTATTCCTTTCTATTTATCATAGCTTTATAAATGAATCCGTTTTACTAAAGTTCTCATAAACTTGGATACTTTTTATAGACAACACCGTCAAACAGTCAGTAACGTAGTAAATAAGAACCAGGTACTGAGTCTTCTGCCATCGTAAACAAGTCCAACACGTTTTCTAGTCCACAAGTAAAGTAAAAGAACATGACAACCTTCACCTCTCGTTTACTGGGTTCCGGCTTACTCGCTACAAGCATTGCTCTCGCGTCCTCTTTAGTTGCAGCCAACGCCGCACAAGCCTTAACCATTAACTTTGATAGCACCAGTACCTCAACCAATAACTTAGCCACAGGTGCTTCGGCTCAGGTAGACTTTGATTTCGTTGATGTTGAAGGGGGTGGTGTTCAGCTAGATTTAACCTTACTCAATACCACAGGTCAACTGGATGATTCTTTTGGGTTAGGAGCCACTGACTCGGAATTTGTCGCCTTTGGATTTGATGTGTCTGATTCGATTTCATCCTACACCTACAATAGTCTGAGTAGTCCCTTTATTCGGCTTTTTGGGAATGACAGTTTAACTTCAGATACTGTGGAGGATGCTGCGGTAATTAGTGGTGCTGGTGGTCAAAATGTCTTTGACATTGGCATTCGCGTTGCTGGCTCAGGAACGTTTAGTGGTGGAAACCCAAATGGTGGACTCAATCCAGGACAGTCTGCACAAGTTAGATTCATCCTCGATACAAGTGATAATGCACAAGCGGTTGAACAAGCGTTTGCGAATTTATTTAATGGTGAAGAATTCCGCGCTGTGGCTCGCTTCCAGGATGTCAATGCTGGAGGGGGTTCTGACAAGTTACTGGTTAATAGAATTCCCAACGCTGATCCTGATGATAATGGTGACGTATCTGTCCCCGAACCCGGTACGCTGGCAGGTTTAGCCTTAATTGGGGGTTCCTTAGCCGCAGCGCGTCGCCGCAAGTCTTGCTAAGTATTTAATTGTTAATCGGCTGGTTGATGGGGTTAGAAGTTTAGATAGACTTCCAACCCCTTTTTTTTGGGATGATAATTTGCCAGAATCTACGATCCCATGAGCCAGATTTTAACATTGGAATTGAGTGATCAGATTTTCACCGTGATTCAGCACTTAAACCTTAAACTCCGGCGATTAAAATCGCGGCTATACAAACAAAGTCCGCCTACGCGGATTCACGAAAAACCAGGGGTGTGGAAACCCGCGCAGGCGGGTCTCGTAGCCCCTCTTTCGTTATAGCAAATCGCTCTGGTGTATTTACAACTTCCTTACCTGAAACTGAGTCCAGATGGGATGTTCGTACAAACAAAGTGTAACTAGACCAGCGCGAAGCGCTATAATAAGGAATTTTTCAGTATATATGTATGCTAAGGAGCGTGAATATTATGAAACCTGAAGCTTTGAAAAAACGATTGGATAAAAACCGTCCGATGACCAGTATCACCATTCGCATTCCTGAAGATGTGGTAGAGGATCTCAAGCGAGTGGCTCCATTACTGGGATTTTCGGGTTATCAACCCTTAATCCGCGCTTATATTGGTCAGGGGCTACGAGCTGATCTGGAGCGATTAGAAGGGGATACGGTTTCTGCTTTGATTGCTAGTCTAAAGCGTCGCGGCGTGAGTGATGAAGTGATTCATGAAGCACTCAGCGAAGTGGCTCAAAACTGAATCGGATTGGATCTGATTGGAGAGGCGATCGCACTCTCCACTCCAAAACACGCGATCGCATACCGTCTCTCAGTCTTGCTCTATCCCTTTTGCTGCCTAGTCTTGAGACACCCGATGAACTGATACCGCCTCAATCGATATCGTCGGGTAAGTCATCAATTGACATTCCTGCTTGTTCGAGAAGTTCTTTGAGGCGTTTGATTTGTCCTAAAGTCAGCCTCAGCTTGTGTTCCCCTCTTTCGTGACGTCCAATGGTTCTGGTTGTTGTCCCCAGTTCACGCGCAAATTCTTCCTGAGTCATATTTAGGCGTTCACGAACTTGTCTAAGAGTTGGCAAGTGAGGGTTGCTATTCCAATCTGTATCGTCTACCATTTTAATCAGCAAAGGACAACTTGTCCTAATTGGACAACAAAAAGGATGGGGAAACGTTTGGGGAAGTCCCAATACTTCCTGTTTCCCTATCTGTCTATGGGTAGTTTCTCACACCTCAATGGCTTCGCCTGCAAGCTGAAGGCGACAGGATTGTTGCGTCTTTTCGTTCTGATGGGTTCAACTGTCGTAAACAACCACGTCGCTTGTCTTGGCACATTCGCAAAGATTCAGTGACTTATCGGTTAACTTGGCTACCCGCGCCAATCAATGAGTGGAGTTTGTTACCCAATGATGGAACGCCACAGCGAGAGCGACTTTTAGCGATGATTCGTTCTATTTTGGAGCATCGGAGATGTGGGCGCACAGCCGAACCATCACCCAAGTCTAACCAAAGCTTTTGGCAACAACAAAATTATCCTTGGACACTGGTGAGGCTTTTGCCGAATGCTCAACATTATACGGTGGCTCGCTTCTACAGTCGCACAGAAGCCCAGAATCACCAACGCTTTCTGGCAAAATGGATGCCTGATGCACAGTTTGAGGTGGTTTTCGATGTAGATGCGGTGACTTCTACCGCTCAAGAGTGACATTTTATCCCATTTGGGTAGGGGCGCAAGGACCTGCGCCCTCTAAGGTTGCGATTCTCACCGATAATTTGATGGGCGTATGCCAGGAAGCGCCTACAGTCATATTGTTTTGGAATATGGGAAGGATTGGCGCGATCGCACACCTTCTTTTCGTCTTACTCTATCGCTGTTGCTGCCTAGTCTTGAGACACCCGATGAACTGATATTATCTCAATCGATATCGTCGGGTAAGTCATCGATTGACATTCCCACCTGTTCTAGGAGTTCTTTGAGGCGTTTAACCTGACTCACAGAAAACCTAATTTTGTGTTGCCCCCGTTCGTGGCGGCTGATTGTATTCGCTGCCATTCCTAGTGCTTTCCCGAATTCCTCTTGGGTCAAACCCAAGCGTAGGCGAATTTCTTTTAAGCTTGGCACATTAGGGTTGATATTTTGATTTCTATCGTTTACCATCTTAGGTGACTCTACAACTTGTAGAGTTAAACAACATGAGCATGGATGGGGAAACTTTCTGGAGGTAGTTTTCCTGTTTCGTTTCCCCTTCCTCACTCTATGAAGCGTATAGCAAACTTGGTTTTCTACAAAGTGTAGGGAGTCAGATAGCGCCAGACGCTGAAAGTTCATGCTGCAACAGTTGATGCGGCTAGCTTGAGGGGGCTTTGAGTCCATTTCAATGGACTTGAGCTATGAGCCGTGGAATTGATTCCACGGCGGGGTTAGGCTAGCTACTTTTAATATCGAATCCGGTTGATTGCACATAGTATGATAGTCCACAGGTGCAATTATCGCTGGTGGTCATGCCAAAACGGATCACGATTGCCAACTAGAGCGCTCCTTAGCGTAATCATGATGGGGGTAAAGCATGAGAAAA
>NZ_JAVJTO010000119.1:0-82874 GCF_040220235.1 Coleofasciculus sp. B1-GNL1-01 | reverse complement strand
CCCAGACTTGTTGATGTAATACACCCAGAGGCACGCCATTACCAGTCGTACAGAATACTGAGTGAACTTTTAAGCCATAAGATTTGGCATTATCCAAGTAACCCATGCCTTGGGTTGCTGGATGATGTGTGAAATTCAGTTAATGGACTAGCGCTCTAGTACGTGATTGGGGACTGTTTGGGTGCGATCACACTCTGGCACGCGATCGCACTCTGACTGGAAAAACAGTATGATCAAAGCAGCAAGCAGCTCTACGATACCAAGATTGAGTGTGGTGAGTGACAAACTTCTACCAGAATCTCCCGATCACTGTGAACCCTTTGCACAAAAAACAACGCCCCAAGCCCGATGGTTGGATACAGCCCTATTTATTTTTTAAGCTATATTAAGTATTGCTCCCCAACCCAGACACCATAAGACTTGTGGATTGTTAAGAAAGATGTGACTAATGCATAGCTTCATAAGGGGGGAACAAGAATTAGAATTGTAGGAGGTAGGGCAGTTATGACGATCGCATCCCCAAAAATGACGCTTGAGGAGTATCTTAACTATGACGATGGGACGGATACCCGCTATGAGTTGGTGAATGGGGAGTTGGTTGTTATGCCGCCAGAGAGCGATTTAAATCAGCGCATTGCTATATTCTTACTCATCTATTTGTCACAGCAGGGAATTCCTGCTTATCGCTTGAGAGTTGGGACGGAAATGGTGGTGAGTGGTTCGCGGGCGACGACGCGCTTACCGGATTTGATGGTGTTGTCTGAGGAACTGGCGACGGCGTTAGAAGGGGCGAGTCGGTCTACGGTAACGCTTGATATGCCGCCGCCTGAGTTGGTGGTTGAGGTGGTGTCTCCGGGGAAGAAAGGCATTGACCGAGATTATCGTTATAAGCGGTCTGAGTATGCGGCGCGGGGGATTGCTGAGTATTGGATTGTTGACCCGATTGAAGGGCGGGTGACGGTGTTGGAGTGGGTTGAAGGGTTGTATGAGGAGCGGGTTTTTCAGGGGAATGAGCGGATTGTTTCGCCGCTGTTGCCGGATTTGGATTTGACCTGTGAGAGGGTGATGAATGCGGGTGGTTGAGGTGAGTAAGGATTTGGATTTGTGGCTCTTCGGTACTTGTGGTGAAAACCCTAGTTTTTAGGGAACTCACGGGCAGAGAACAGGGAACAGGCAAAGCCTTATCCAGCAAGCCTTTGACCAAATTCAATAACTTTTCCTTATCACTATAACTCCCAGAGAGCCATGACAAATGACGAACTTAATGGGTAACCTCTTGCAGTTGATTCCCGGGATTAAGTTCTAATTTTTTTTCATCCGTTTCGGTAGAGATAAACGGTTCTGTAGAAAAAGGTTCAGACGATTCCTCTTGCTCCTCTGACTCCCTCCTCGCCTGTTGAATTGTTCTCTCGACTTCTTCCTTAAAATGCTGCTTTTGCGAATATTCAGCCATCTTAATTTGAGCCGTATCGTAGGTGGATGTACCTGGCGGAATTTGGGAAAGATAGTTCAACGCGCTCTTAAAGTCTCGTTTGGCGGCTTGGTTATAGGCTCGTTGTAAAAGATACTCAGCTTTAATGCGTTGTTTTTCTTCATATTCAACTAACTTCGGTTGAATTTTAGCCGCCGTTGTTGTCTCTGGGGGAATTTGGTTGAGCAAGTTCAAAGCGCCAGTAAAATCTTTTTCTTGGGCTTTAGCGTAAACTTGATTCAGTAATTGTTGCGCTTCGGCTTCTAATTCAGGTTTGGCTTGTTCCACCAAGGATTCAACCTTACGCCGCCAAAAGGGGACACCATCCATCTTACGAGCTTCTTCTAACACATCCCGCCATCGTTTTTCCTTCAACGCTTGTTCAGCGGCTTGGTATTGAGCAGCGGCGGTATGCCATTCCCGTCGCCACCGTTTCAGGCTAGTCTTGGAATCCTCATATAAAGCACTCTCACGGGGAATCGATTTAGCTAGTGCGATCGCCTTTTGAAAGTTTCCCGCATCATATTCTGCCCTCGCCCGTTCTAATCGGTCAAGATCCGGGTTGGATGGAACAGCATTCAACAGAGAATAAAGCCCTAATGAGATTACCACAGTATTACAGGCGGCGATGCTCACTCCCATACCCTTTAACAAAGGGGGTAGCTGGAAAAACCAACGGAAATCGAATAGCGTCGCTTCGGCTTGAGGTTCTAATGCAACTCCATCCGATGACTTTTTGTAACTCACTATAGACTGCTGCTCCATAAAACCTATCCAAAATACTTATCTGGCGTGGCATTTCGGTGTTTACTTCCTGCTGCTTCGGGGACTTTTTGATGGCTTACCCTTGCTCAAGTCACCCTCATTTTCCATATTTCTATAGATGAACAATTTTTCCGGAATCCCATCGGGTAGAGTTTCAGGAGACAGCAGGGGGGCAGCTAACTTTTCACGGGCTATTATGGCTGAGACAGGGTGTAGGGGGTAGAGGGTAGAGAACATTTGGTGTCCAAATCTCTAAACTTGTCCCTCAAATACTGCCAATTCCTCTGCGCCCCTCTGCGCTACCCTCTGCGCCCCTCTGCGTTGAAAAAATATAATTCCGAGTGCGTAGTGCTATATTACACTCAGTCGGGGCAGGTTTAGTGACATCTGGGTTAGCCAAGAAACGATAGTAGTGAAACCCGCCCCTACAAACCAGGTTCCCTCAAAAATATTCCTCTACCAAGGACTACCAATCATCGTAAATGCCGCCCAGTAATAAGGATGAGAAAAATCTTGATTACCTCTGCCTTTTAGTTCCGAGGGTAAAGGAATTCCCTCCATACCAATACCGTGTAATTGACCATTCTCCAGACGCACCTGTCCCCGTAGCATAGCAATTTGGGCGCGTTGCAATGCTTCTGCTTTAGTTGTTACTTCCGGTTGACTTAATTGCCGATAAAACTCGCTCATCAGCGCCAATGTGCTGCCATCACTGACATACCAGAGACTGGCTAAGGCAGATTTCACTCCCGCATTCACCGCTAATCCCGCAAACCCTAACTCCGCATTCACATCGCCAATAGCGGTGCGACAAGCACTCAAGACTAATAACTCAACTTGAGGCGACTGATTCCAACCGATTTGCCTTAGCTGATTTAACCGGAGTTTTTCATCCCAGAGTTGAATATAGGAATGACTGGGGTCATTTGGTCGGAAGTCGGCGTGAGTGGCAAGGTGGATAATATCAAATTGCTGGCGTTGTTGTTTCAGATTATTTAGGGTAAAGTCTTCGTTTAAAAAAGATTGACCCGACCATAATTCTTTAGTAATAATCTGCAATTCATTGGGTACAGCCGGAAGCGGGGGTAAGTCTTGAAATTTAGATGCTCCCATGGCTAAAACTTGGGCATTTTTGATTGTTTTATAGCGCTGATTGGTGAGACTCATGCTGGGTATAGAACCAATTGAATATTTTTCTACAAGAAATTGGTTGCCATCATGAAGTGCTGCCATGGGAATTGTCCGCAAACCTGCGTCCATACAAAAGATCAGCGTATCAATTCCCTGTTCTTCTAGCTCAGATTCTAGAGGGGCAATTATCCAATTATACAGTTGTTGCGCGGGGGCGAGGTAGGCTTTGGGGCGATAGGAATCGGTGACGGTTTGGCGAAATTCTGTCAAGGTTTGTTGTAATTCTTTGGCATTGGCGGTTGGGATTCTCTTGCGAATAGGATAACCTTGAGGAAGAACTAACAGCAGTTCTAGATGGTTGGTCAGTGAACGTACATAGACAACGCCGGAACTCTTTCCAGTTTGATCTTTTAGAGTGGTTAGGGTGTCTCGCAAGCCTTCGGCGGTGATAATTTCACGGCTTAGATTTTGCTGGAAATACTTCTCAAATTGCTCCTCAAACAGTTGGTCAGTCTGACCCACTGATAAGGAAGTTTCAAGATTAATCGAGAGAGTTCCTGGAGTGTAAAAGCGCTGCACCATCCTTTTTTTGCCAGTTTCTGGATCTTCCTCAATTTCGATTTCGGCTTCTAAACCCTGCCCAATTAGATTGTTTAAAGATTCGATAATATCTACATCTGTCTCTAGGTTGGGTTTGGCTTCTCGAATGAGGAATTCATCGAGAATGAAAGGGACAGGGGATGATAAAATTTGTATCCGTTCTTCATCCTGGGTATGGCTGAAGAAATAAGCTTGATTGGGTAGAATTGTTTGGTCTGGTGTAGCATCCCCTCGGGTGATTGCACCTCGGCTACCATTGGTTTGGGAATTACCCACAATAAATGGGACAACACCGTTTCCCCCATGACGGATAATAATGCTGCCACCGTCTATCCCTCCAGCCGTAGAAATACTGGCATTGATACCATTTTGGTCGATGAAAGAGTCAGTCGCCTGGAAGAAATGGTTGGTTGTAATTTCAACGTTTCCGCCTATACCATTGAGACTCTGAGTATTAATATAGCTAACAGTAATCCTGTCATTAGCCGTTAGCTTACTATTGCCACCATTACCAGAAGCGGAGGTATCCAGAATACCTGTGGAGATTTGTCCGTTGTGGCTGAACAAATTAATCCCGCCAGGGGCAGTAATATCACCCGTTTTGATCGTATTCTGGGCTGTGATATCTATCCCAATTTGATTATTGGTGGTAATATCACCTTGAACCCATAAACTTTGCAACGGTTGCAAGCTGCCAACCCGATCATTAAACTGAACAATACCATCACCGGGATTAAGGGTAAGATCGTAGGTTCCGTCAACGGTACTATTAAAAATAATCATACCGGAGTTGGGGATACTCACCGAGAAATCTCCAGGTAAAATTAGGGGACGATTGAACGTAATCTGGTTACCTGCATTAAGCATAATGGGTCCTGGAGTTCCAGACGCAGAACCTGAGTCTAAATTCCCAGTCGTGATAGTGTTACGGGCATTCAGTGCGATCGCGCCTCCTTTGCCTATACTTGATCGCGTGTAAATTGTCCCACTATCCGTATTGATATTACCGGAACGACTGGTCAGTGTCACCGCTGCGCCTGGATTGTTAATCGTACCTGTGTTAATATCTTGGTTCGCTAGTAGCGTCATGTCACCGTTTCCGGTTAGAGTAAATCCAGTGGTATTGATCGAACCATCACCCATGGGCGATCGCAATGTCACTGAGTCATTAAACGTCACATCATCAGCCAGGGTAATCGCGCCACTGCTGTTATTACGCCCGATGGTGATAGACTCGAAACCCTGTTGTAAGGCGTTGATATCCCGGGCTGACAGGTCTAGCTGTTCTGTGTTAGTATCGGTTGCACCGTTAAGCGCGATCGCGTGACTGGGACTAAAGGGTTGTAAAGTCAAAGTCCCATTCCCCGATACATTCCCGAAAAAATTAATTTCGTCACCTGTTAATTCAATATCGCCAATCAGGGTAACGTCATCACGGTAGGTTTGACCCAACTCTCCGTTCGTTATCACATTCCCACGAATTTGAGTCATACCCCCATCATCGGTAGTCAGACTCTCAACGGTTACAGCACCCTTGAATTGGGTGATACTTGTACTATTAATGTTTAAGTCTGCCAGACTAACCGTATTCCCGACACTATCCTCAAACGTAATAGTACCCGTACCTGAATTTAGGGTCAGGTTTTGGCTATCAGGCGTGACACCATTGAGCGTATTGGTGAATATCATATCACCCCCAACCGTCATCCCTGTGGTGGTGAAGGTTGTATCCGGTTGAGTCAGAGTCACAGTACCATTTAAGCTGATATTACCACCACCTCCAGCACCCGCAGAGGTATTAATAGAACCGGGATTAATCGTGTCAGCCGTGAGAGTAACATCTCCCCCATCCCCGGTTGCGGCGCTAGTATTGAGGATTCCGCGATGAGTGTCGATAATCCCGTTATTGCTAGTTAGCCTAATCTCCCCACCGGGATTAATAATATCGCCCGTTATAATATCTTGATTCGCTTCTAGCTGAATTGTGGCGTCATCGATTCCGGTTAAGGTATAACCTGTCGTCGTAATCGAACCTGAGTTGGTTGGCGATCGCAAAACTACTGGGTCATTAAAGGTAACATTATTAGCTAGGGTAATTGCGCCACTACGATTCGCGCCACCAATAAGAATTTGCGAAAATCCATTGCGGAAACTAGCCAGCATATCGGTATCCAGGCTTAATGTACCCACAGCCGTATCGCCAATTGTCATTCCTAAACTGGAGGTTAACGGTTGTACCTGTAATTGTCCCGTACCCACCAGATTAAACGTATTATCAATATCCAACGAATCCGTCGTCAGTGTCAGGTTACCCGTTTGCGTTTCTTGTCCCAACTCTCCATTTTCAGCGAACTGAATTCCATAAGAATCCGTTCCCGTACCCCTAACACCAATCACATCTACGGTTCCGCTATTGGTTCGCACCTGGGAGGATTTCCATATCCGCACCCCTTGATTATCACTAATACCACTACCGCCCGTACCATTTAATAGGATAGTTCCATTTCCAGTCGCTTCCACAATGGAATCTTCAGCAATTTCTACCCCATCACTTTGAGTTGTTGAACCTTGTCCGATTCCTGTCAGATTGATATCACCATTGACTGAACGAATTCTGATATTACCAACACCCAAAACAATACCATCATTGGCTTGAGTTCCCGCGCTACTTCCCGTACCATTAAAGGTTATAGTACCACTCCCTGTGGTTTCGACAATAAGACCCCTACCACCGAAAAAGTTATCAACTCGAATACCACTATTTTCGCGTCCTGTTCCTTGTCCTATTCCGGTTAGACTGATATTGCCATCGATTGAACGAATTGTAGTGTCTTCTTGTACAAGAAAAATTCCTTGATTATCATCTCCTCCCATCCCGCCTGTTCCCGTTAACGTGATATTACCCGTGGTACTTTGAATGCTTGTCCCAGTTGTGACGAAAATACCTGGGGACTGGTTTGTACCATCAACACCTTTACCCGTAATCGAAATATTGCCTATTCCAGAATTGAGTATGGCATTGTTAAGGATAATGCCAGGAGTAGTCACTAATGATATTAAATCACTTGTACCGACCGCCGGATTCGTTAACGGGTTACTACCACCCCCCAGAATAATATCACCGCCATTGGAATTGATAGCTGAACCCGGGTTAAGGAGAATCGCCCCTGCGCCACTCCCATCTCGGTCAGCATTAAGAGTAACATCTAACTTCCCTATATTATCGGCTGTTATATCTACATCTGAATTTAAAAGAATACTATTATTCGCTTGTAAAATTAGGGCAGTATCAGCCGTCCCCGAATAGCTAATATCCGCATTAACATTAATATCAGTATCAGCAAAAAGTGTTAGCGACGAGTTACTACTCCAGGTAATCGGATTATCCACAGTAATCGTTCCCGCATCTGGCAAACCCGAAGCGGTAGAAACGGTGACATTGCCTAAAGCTAATTGATTTTCTAGAGTCGTAGTATTAAGAATAGAGGGAGTCGTCGTCGTGTTGGAAAATATACCCCCAGCAAATGTCATACTCCCGCTATCTGCTGCGGTACTAATTGTAATATTTGTTGGGTCTAATAATAGCGTTCCTACATTACCCGCAGGCGCTAACAAATCGACAACGCCTTGAAAATCCAAACCCTGCTTTCCCGACACTTCAACAAACCCACCATCGCCGCCATTCAATCCACCACGGGCGCTGATGCTACCCAAAAAACGGGTGATTTCATCTGACCAAAGAATCACGTTTCCGCCATTCCCATCAATCAATGCATCCGCATTAATCACTGAATTTTGACTCACATAAATTTGTAAAGCATTGGGAATAGTACCGCTTCCTTGATACTCTCCGCCAATCCGTACTGTACCCCCATTATTCGCACCAGAAGCATTAATCGTCGCGTCAAGAAGTGCCACGTTATCGCCCAAAACATTAACCTCCCCACCAATCTGTGGTGAAGCTGAAAAGTCTGGCGTCGATACATCCAAATTACCGGAAATAATAGCTGTTCCGACTTCAGTCGGTAGGGTTATCCCAGATTCGGTTAACTGCACCTCATTAGTTTGAGAAACAGTTAATCCCGTCTCTACAGTATCTCCTGTACCCGTTAATAATACTGGCAAATCCAGAGGATTTAGTTGTAGCGGTTCATCGGTATTAGTTGGACGTGGAGAAATCTCCAAACTCAACAAGTTTCCCGGTTGACTAATGCGGACTAAATTTTCACCAGGTACAGCCGCAATGGTAATCGTTCCGCCGGGTGCGGTGAGTTGACCTGTGTTAATTACAGTACCCCCCAGTAATGTTAAATTATGCCCCTCGGCTACCGCTAAATTCCCACCATTCACAATACTCCCCGGCTGGGAAACATCAAAGGCAAATTGATTGGGAACACCCACTAAAATTTGGTAGTCATTGTTACCCCAAGCATTGAACCAAAGATTATTACCAAACCCAATACTCGTAGCCGTGGTTGCAGTAAAGTTAGCTGGGACATTTAACTGGGCGTCTGCACCAAAAACAATTCCAGCTGGGTTGAGTAAAAATAAGTTAGCATTACTTCCAGTAACTTGGATTAAACCATTAATCATCGACGGATCACCCCCAATCACCCGCCCTAAAATATTACGAGTCTGGGGATTAGCTAGAAAATTGGCAATTTGATCGGAATCGAGTCCAAATTGCTGGAAACTATGAAACAGATTTGCCCCATCTGCGGAAACGCTACCCCCTTGGATATCAAAGCGGTTACCATCTGGTGTAACCTGGGTTCCTGTTCCATCAGCTGCTGGTATAATCGGTTGAGAGACTAGCGGCGTCGGTGTGAACGCGGCGACTAAGCAGAAGGGGATAAGTAGTCGATACAGGGTTTTCATGGCGATTCTTCCCTATCCAGTTGTTAACTCCCTACCATCTCAACCAGTTGCTTTACGGGAATTCAAGGTATTTTTTTTATAGCACAATGAATCGGATAAGAATTGAGGATTAATCAGTTTTTTTGAGGTTGATCAAAATTAGCAACATATCTTAATCTCAATTGAGCATTACAGCCGATAATCTTCATCCCATGGCTTAATTCAATTTATTTAATCAATATACCGTTACAAGTATTAATTAAACTAAAACATTTAGAAAGATTTATAATCTCAATTATCAGTTTAGCCCTAGCCGTCAGTGGCGTGTAATATCACTAGGGCATCCGGTCAAGAAACCGAGTTTCTTTGGGTGAAACGCCGATATCAGAGTTGTCATGCTCACGAGAAACCCCGTTTGGAGGGAATACTTGAGCCGACTATGGTATTATCAGTGAGCGAAACTCTATAACTCGGTAGCAGATCACCCCTATCTCAATCATGGTTGCAGTCGCGATTTTAGCCGCAGGACGCGGGACACGAATGAAATCCAAGTTGCCCAAGGTATGCCACAAATTGGGTTCCTTGTCAATGGTGGAACGAGTTCTTAAGAGTTGTCTGGGTGTCAATCCGTGGCGGTGTCTGGTGATTGTCGGCTATCAAGCCGAACAAGTTAAACATTCTCTCGCCGAGTTCCCAGATATCGAATTTGTGGAACAAACGGAACAGTTGGGAACGGGTCATGCGGTACAACAACTCCTCCCCCAGTTAGAGGGATTTACGGGAGATTTATTGGTTCTGAATGGCGATGTTCCCCTGTTGCGCCCCCAAACCCTGCAACAACTATTAGACACCCATAAAACCCATCAAAATGCCGCGACTATATTAACCGCGCAACTGCCGAATCCGCAAGGATATGGGCGAGTTTTTTGTGATAGTCAAAACTTCGTCACTCAGATTGTCGAAGATCGAGACTGCACCACCGCCCAAAAGCAGAACCGTCGCATTAATGCGGGGGTTTATTGCTTCAATTGGCAGAAATTGGCAAAAATATTGCCAAATTTACAGTCAAATAATGACCAAAAAGAATATTATTTAACCGATACGATTCATCAACTAAAACCAGTCATGGCGGTGGATGTAGAGGATTACCAGGAAATTCTAGGCATCAACAACCGCAACCAGTTAGCCCAAGCCTACCAGATTTTACAGGCGCGGATAAAGGAAGCCTGGATGATGGCGGGGGTAACGTTAATTAATCCCGATAGTATTACCATTGATGACAGCGTAGAATTACAACCCGATGTGATTATTGAACCTCAAACCCATCTGCGGGGAAAAACCGTGATTGGTTCTGGGAGTCGGATTGGACCGGGAAGTCTGATTGAAAATAGTCAGTTAGGTGAAAATGTCACGGCGCTGTATTCCGTGGTGAGTGATTCGGTGGTGCAAGAGAATAGCCGAATCGGACCCTATACTCATCTTAGAGGTCATGTCAGCATTGGGGAATCTTGTCGGGTGGGGAATTTTGTGGAACTGAAAAACGCCCAAATTGGCGATCGCACAAATATCGCCCACCTGTCTTATCTGGGGGATGCGACGTTAGGGGATCAGGTGAATATCGGCGCAGGAACGATTACCGCCAACTATGATGGGGTACAAAAGCATCGCACTCAAATCGGCGATCGCACGAAGACGGGTTCCAATAGTGTGCTTGTGGCACCCATAACCTTGGGCGAAGATGTCACAGTAGCGGCGGGTTCAGTGATCACCGAAAGTACACCCAATGATTGTCTGGTGATTGCGCGATCGCGTCAAGTGGTTAAACCCGGTTGGCGTCTCAATGTTCCAACCCCGTAGGGGCTTGGTTCCCTTCCGGGGTGGTCTAGGAACACATAAGGATTTCAGCCATTACCTGACCCCCCGGAAACCTTACGCACAAGCGCCCAAAAATCACCCATTTTCCTGTAACCAACTTGATAACTCTTCTAAATTGTTGAAATCAAAAACATCATTTCCGAGACGTTCCAACTGGTCAACCGATAAGTTTTGAATTCCCTGACTTATTTCTGACGGAATTGATCCAAACTGTCGCTCCAGGAAACGGAATATCCATCGGATTTTCTCTTCTTGACGACCTTGTTCTACTCCTTCTTCTAATGCTTCCTGCTTTGCCTTAACAATCGATCCCCGTTGGTCTTCCAGGAACATTTCTTGCTTACGCAATTTTTCCACTTCCTCTACACTCAAATTAGCTTGATTGGCGATATTCATCGCTTTATCTAGTTCCGGAAATTGGCTAAATGTGGGGGGAATTACCTCCAAGCTGGGAGCCTCTTTAATAAAATAAATCCATTTATCTGTTAAACTCTCTAGTTGATCTAGCGTTTTTGTGAATTTGGGTAATTCTACAAAAATTAACTCGATTTCTGGATCAGGATAATCAAACAATTCCTGGTTTTCCTTTAAGCTAAACCGGGTTAGATACCGTTGTGTCTGATCAAACATGAGAAAGTCGGTAATTGTTAAGGCAATGACCGGTTTCAGGTAGGAATATCCTTCGCCATATTTTAGCTGATTTCCATAAGTTTTGGTCAGGTTATAAATAATCCGCTTCTCGAAGAAGGCTAGGTTGAGGACTTGCATTTCAATTAGCACGGTTGAGCCATTATCCAGTAAGGCTTTGACATCGAGATAGCTGTCTTTGAGATCCACCACCTCTCTAGGATTATAGGGGTCAATGATTTCTAAATCCTGAATCACGGGGTTGGCTTCATAAATTAAGGCATTTAAAAAGCTAATCAGGATATCTTTGCTATCTTTTGAACCAAATATTTTCTTGAAAGCAAAATCAGTCTTTGGGCTGATAAATCTTAGAGTCATCGTTTTTAAATGATTGAATTTTAAAACTAATTATATTTTGATTATACTTGGCTTTTTAATGAAGCATAAATTAGCTTTTTTAGGGGTAGACTAAAACTTGGTATAAATTTCGCGATCGCAAAAATCGTGCCAGATTTACTGCTGCTTCTGTTCCAATGGCAACAGCAACCGGATCAAATAATCATGGACTGGGGTTTGGTAAAATTGCAGATCGCCTCCCCAACTCCGCAAAATCTGTTGACAAATTCTCATATTTAAGCTAGGCAGCGATTTTCTCGGTGAAACGGTGAGAACCTGCTGACACTCCTCCAAAGAATTGCTTTGAGAAATCAGTAACTCAAGTAACGGATAAGGTGAACTTGAGCGCAGCCTGGGCTTAGTCTCCGAACGTAGGGGACAGCACCACAGATGAATCCAACGTCCAGCACGGGATTGTAAACCAATCGTGAGCAACAACTCCAACACAATGCATTCTAGCTTCAGGTAATCCCCATAAATGGTAAACTGAGTGACATTGTGCATATTCAGAACCAGTTGACGCTGATTATAAAAGGGTTCCACCTGTCGCAGCGATCGCTTCAACAACGTTGCCAACTTGATCGGGCGTAGCGTCGTCCTGAGTTGCCACTGTTCTTGCTTGAGGATCGGAGTCACACCTCCTAGAACGGCTTCTAACTTGTGTAGCAGTTGCTGACGACGCATCTTTTGTAACGCCGAATTGGTAATCTGCTGTGTGGCTTCCGCCGGAGAATATGTCTGACTGTCTAATAAAAGTAAGGCATTATTCATCTCCTGCACAGACTGATACAATTTCTCCAAGCATCGGTGTTTGTACCAGTTGAGAGCTTGCAAGTTTTCCCGCTCTTGGGTTTGTTGCATTAGGCGATACCGATAGTCACGCAAGTCAGTAAACTGTTGGGTTAAGATTTCCAGTACCGATAACAAACCTTCAGACCAACTTCGTTCCTGGTGATCCGCAATCAAGATCAGTCCCGTGGCTGAGGTGGTATCCTGATGTAAGGCAATCACCAAAATTTGACCAATATCGGGACTCTTAAACCATTGACGAATCGAGTCCGGCAGATCCTTCACCGCAAAGCAGCAGAAATGGGGGGTAGCTAGAGCCTGGTGAATCAGGGGATTTGTTGCCACCGAAATGGTTAAATCGGGAGGAAGAGCAAAACGCGAATCCGTAACCGCCACCGTGGATACCGTCGCCCAAGCAATTTGGGGAGTCCAAGTGAGCAGCGCCACCAACGGACATTCCAGCAACTTTGCCACATAATTAATCCAAGCCCGTTCAAAGCGCACCGGATCTTTCGGGGCTGAGTGAAGCATGAATAGACCCGACTGCAGGGTTTGATGCGCCAAAAATGAACGTTTGGCGTTATCTAACTCACCCGATAGCGTTAGCAGCAGATAGATGAGTTGGGCTACAGTTTTCACAAAATCCCGTTCATTCGAGTTCCACGTTCGAGGACTCTCATGACCAATCAAGAACAGGAAACTCGGTTGTTTAGGGGAATGTTCTGGATAGGATAAAGGCTCGATGAGGAGCGATCGCAGATTCAGTTGCGTGAACGTCTCCCGCCAGGATGTGAGTAACCCATCCGCCTCAATATCTTCAATCACCTCCATTTTTTTTCGTCCCCTCAACCACTGCTGATCCTGATCATCTAGGGGGGGTAAGGGTGAGGGACAAGGACGGCGATTCGACGGTTGTCGGCTAAACACAACAGTGAATTGACCCGACTGATCGGGTTGCAGGATTACCAATCGATCCGTATTCAGATGCTGGCAAATCAGCTTCCCCGACTCATTCAGGGCGGCTTCAGGCGTGGGACTACAGGCAATTACTTGAGCGATCGTTGCTAACACCTGGCTATCCTTGATTCTTACCTGAACTTGGGTGTCTAATTCCTCACCACTCACCACCAGCGCCACTAATTGAGCGGTGGCTAAAATATAGTTCCGTTCTGCCCGTTCCCAAATTCGCGGATCGTTTTCTTCTACTGATAGAAAACCCAACAATTCCCCTTGAATTTGAATCGGGGCTGCCATCAACGAACGAGTTCGTAGTCGATTGAGGATATGTTCTGTGGTTTCTGTCTTGAGTTGGCTTCTACTGCTGCCAATAGTGACTAACTGACCCGCCTTTAACGCCTGATAAAAATCACTGGCTTCAGCAACAGTAAGTCCCGCTTTGGCGTTGCGTAATCCGACAACACTACGGAGAGATTGACGATTACCCACCCGATGCCAGAAATAGCGTTGCTGCGGATGATACCAATAAATATTAGTGCGCGTCGGCGTAATAAACTCTTGAGTCATCGCCACCAATTTATCCAGACGCTGAACCAGCTTGGGCAATTTGAGCAGCTCATCAAGGGCTTGAAACAGGGGTTCCTCGGGGCGTTTCATTGCCGATTGTTGCCAATTGACCTCTATTTCATGTAACGCCGCCGCTAATCCACCCAACACCATGGATAAATGGGCGGTGTCTTTGGGTTGGGCAGAGATACCCCATTGATGTGAACCCAACAAGATGACACCAAAACATTGATCCTTGGCGCGTAAGGGAAACAGTAATGTTCCCTGAATCCCTAAATTGGTAGCAATTCGTCGCCATTCTCCCGCCCGGATTTCTTGCTGAATATCAGGAACAGTGATTGGGCGCTGTTGAATCACGATTTGTTCTAACAGATCACCCGGTTGCAGGTTGTATCGGTGCTTCAAAAAATCGGTATCACCCGTGGGAGCAATACCCCCTTTACCAAATAAGCGATGATCCAAGCGATCATAAAGCCCAATCCAGATCAGGTGGTAATCAAACTCGGTTTGCAGGTAATTTAGAGTAGTTTCGATCAACACGTCAGCATTGTCCTCTTCCCGCAATGTCTCCAGCACTCGTCCGAGGGCAAGGAATGGATGATCGTTTTGGGATGGTAGATTTTGCTGACCCATAATTAATTAGCAGGGAACAGGGAATGGGGAATGGGGAATGGGGAAGCTGGGGGAGCTGGGGAAGCTGGGGAAGCTGGGGAAGCTGGGGGAGATGAGGGAGATGGGGGAGATGAGGGAGATGAGGAAGATGAGGGAGATGGGGGAGCTGGGGAAGCCGGGGGAGCTGGGGAAGATGGGGAAGTCGTGAGTTAACTCAAAACTCTACCTTACACTTTTCCCTGTTCCCTTTTCCCTGACCAATGACAAATGACGAATGACGAATGACGAATGACGAATGACGAATTACAAATGACGAATTACAAATGACAAATGACAAATGACAAATGACAAATGACAAAGGATAAATGACAAAGGACAAATAACCAATGACTGATATTTACCAATCTGCCATTCGCCCCATTCTATTTTCGCTGGTGAAGGCAGATCCGGAGTGGGCGCACGAACAAACAATGCACTTATTAGGTTGGCTAGATCGGACTCATGAATCCTCCTCAACTCCTTGGCTTTCCTCTCAATTGCACCAAGCCTTTTGCCTGAGCGATGTTCGCTTAGAACAAACCCTGTGGGGACTGAAATTCCCCAATCCTCTCGGTTTAGCCGCCGGATTTGATAAAGATGGGGTAGCGGCTCGAATTTGGCGTATCTTTGGGTTTGGCTTTGCTGAACTTGGAACCGTTACCTGTCACGCCCAACCCGGAAACCCCCAACCCCGGTTGTTTCGTTTACTCCAAGATAGAGCTGTTCTCAACCGTATGGGGTTTAATAATCGAGGGGCGCAAGCGTTGGCAGAACGATTAGGAGCGATCGCACATCAGCCGTTTGAGCCGATCCCTTTGGGGATCAATCTGGGTAAGTCTAAGGTAACACCCTTAGAAGACGCCGCTACTGACTATTTAACCAGTTTCCGCTTGCTGAAGCCTTGGGGTGATTATTTTGTAGTTAACGTCAGTTCCCCCAATACACCCGGATTGCGATCGCTACAAGATGCTGAACAACTGCGAATCATTTTGGAGACGTTGCAACAGGATAATCAAGGGCAAAAGCCGCTTTTAGTCAAGATTGCACCGGATTTGGAGTGGGAGGCGATCGCGGATGTTGTCGATTTAGCTCAAACCTATCAGCTTGCGGGGATTGTGGCGACGAATACAACGATTCGCCGGGATATCCTGAAAACCCAAGTCATCGCCGCCACAGGCAAACCCGTGACAGAAGAAGCTGGCGGAATTAGTGGTGCGCCACTGCGGGAACGTTCCACAGAGGTGATTCGGTTTATTTACCAGCACACCCACGGGAAATTACCGATTATCGGTGTGGGGGGAATTTTTACCGCCGAGGATGCGTGGGAAAAGCTCACCGCCGGAGCCAGCTTGATTCAAGTGTACACGGGATTAGTCTATGAGGGACCCTGGATGGCACGGCGAATCATGCAGGGATTGTTAAAAAAGTTGGAACAACAAGGATTGAGTTCGATTACTGAGGTGGTAGAGCAGGCACAAGCCTCTACCAAGTGAATCAGAGTCCGGCTAAAGGCTTTGTCAACACCAGTCCAGTCATCGGATCATCTACTTCAATTGTGTCAAAATGGTAACAATATGACTCGAAACAGAGATGGATTGAGGTTATTTGAACTTGTCATTTCTGCCTTGAAAGCCGACTAGGGCGGATAACACTGCACGAATCATCAGGTTATCCCTAGCCACAACTTTTTTTCAATACTAGAATAGTATAGAATGAAAACAATTCTAGAGATAGATATTGTTAACTTTTGTCACAATATCACGCTCAACAACGTGCCTTAGATCTAGTAGGTCAGTATTATTAGTTCATCAACTGATAAACAGCAACTGGATTAGAAGACGTTAATTAGGCAGACTAATTTGACAAACGCTTAAACGCTTACGTCAAGTGTAGATCTTTCATCTAGGATATTATCTTTTTTTTGTACCTTCGGGTCAGAGTAACGAATAGACAACGAAGCTCTCTATCGTGGAGTCATTCACCACCGAATTTTCAATCTACTGAGGTTATTTATGTGGGAAACAGTTTTTATCGGAGCCATCGCATTTTACGTAATCATGTTGCCGATTTTATTCAGCCGATGGTTAGATTTCATGCAACGTGATCACAGTCTGTCCTCAAAGGAGAAATTTTCCTCTTGGGTGCTTTTGGTCATTGCTACTATCCTGTGGCCCATCGTCGTGCCAATATCTTATCTAGAACTGTTGGATGCCCGAAAAACATTTAATAATTACTGAAGCCCTTCAGGATTCAGGATCACGGTAGAGATTGAGTCGTCATCAGACACAACTCGCCACCTCCATCAAGAATATAGGTAATTGGCGAACCGTTTAGTTACTAATGTTACGATTTGTCAATTAAGTTGGAGTGCAAAGGCTGCATCCCGCTTTTAACGCCATCATTGGTCATTGGGCAAAAATAAATGACAAAGAACCAATGATAAATGGCAAAACTACGACTGAATTTCACTAACAACCATTGGCTAATCGGTTTTTCCTTAGCCGCCTTTTTCCTGGGAAGTATTTCTCTAGGAAATGTACCGTTGCGAGATTGGGATGAAGGAACTCGCGCCCTGATTGCCAGAGAGATTTATCGCACCGGGAATTGGCTGCATCCGACACTTCAGGGGGAACCCTATCTACTCAAACCCCCGTTAATGGATTGGTTAATTGCTCTGTCGTATAAGTTTTGGGGGATAGGAGAATTCACTACCCGCCTACCGGGAGCGTTTTTGTCTGCTTGTAGTGTTCCGCTACTCTATTTGTTAGGACGAGAACTTTTTGCTCAACGTCTCCCTGCTATATTGGCGGCTAGTGTTTATTTGACGTTGCTACCTGTGGTGCGTCATGGGCGTCTGGCGATGCTGGATGGTACAGTGGTGTCGTTTTTTCTGCTGTTGCTAGTGTGTCTGCTGAAAGCGCGTCAGGATAAGCGGTGGGCGGTTGGGATAGGGATTAGCCTAGGATTAATTACGTTAACCAAAGGGATTTTGGTGATTCTCCTGGGTGCGATCGCGTTTGGGTTTCTCTTGGCTGATAAACAATGGGCGCAGTTAAAGAGTCCCTATTTATGGCTAGGTATTCTCTTGGGAAGTACACCTGCGATCGCCTGGTATGCAGTTCAGTGGCAGTATTATGGTCAAACCTTTTGGCAGGTGCATTTTCAGGCGCAGGGGTTGAACCGCATCTCGGAGTCTGTGGAGGGAAATCAGGGTGCGCCTTGGTATTATTTGCTGGAATTACTCAAATACAGTTTTCCCTGGCTATTGTTTTGGTTTGGCGGATTGGCGTTAGCTTGGCATCATCGTCAAAGGAGTTGGGGCAAACTGGTACTAATTGGTACTGTTGGCTATCTGGGAGCGATTTCCCTGATGGGAACCAAGTTGCCTTGGTACATTATGCCGTTCTATCCCTTTTTTGCCCTAGCTGTTGGTATGTATTTAGCACAGTTGTGGCAAAAAAGCAAGCATTACCCCCAATTTTTAGTCTGGCTTTTAGGGCTAATGGCAGTTGCAGGGGTGGGGGGATGTGTTTACTTTATCCTGGCAGATCCGCAGCCTGTATTAATTATTATGGGCGTGGTTGTGGCGTTAACAATGGGTTTAGCCGCTTGGCAGGTTTACCAGCATAATCGCCAATTTATTCCGATTTTATTGGGCGGGACTTACGTGGCGTTGTTGTTATTAATGATGTCTATATCCTGGGTTTGGGAATTAAATGAAGCCTTTGCGGTAAAGCCTGTCGCCCAGTTGATTCAGGAACACACGCCCCCAGACACGGTGATTTATACGTCGTTTGGTTATCGGCGTCCCAGTTTAGATTTTTATAGCGATCGCCAAGTGATTCCGGCGGATACAACTCAGTTGCAACAGTTAGCGTCAACGTCGGCTTACTTATTAGTAGATGAGTCAACGTTAGCAGGATTACCAATTCGCGATCGCGTCATTCTCGGTAGTAGCGAAGGCTTCACCCTAATTGCAATTCTCGATTGAGTAACTATCCTGCAATCAAGCCACGGCAAAACCTGTATGCTGCCGAATTTTGGGATGGCGAAAACCCAGTACAATATCTTCCTTGGGAACGCCTGCTTCTAGTAAATCGGTAGCAACTCCCTCCTCGGTGTCGTCATATTGAATCCAGATTTTATCACTGATTAAATCAATGTGAATCGGTGTAGTATGAAGATAGTTATCATCATTCCAGCCAATATCCAAGACTAAATAGCGTCCTCGTTGATCATCAAATAGAACGTAGGAGTCATAGCTGTCAGGCAGGGAAGCTCGATAGTCGGCGTGTTCGGCGTAGTATTTCTTTAATGATGTCTCTGTAGTTCAATTGGATATCCATTGTGCGATCGCTAAATTTGACATTGATGTTGGATGGGAGTGGATGTTGGGTTTCCGGCGTCAACCCAACCTACGGCGATGGGCGATCGCAGGAAAAATCCCTTCAAATACTTGATGTTATAATCATTCTATTAATTTTGACTGGGACGACAACAAAGCGGCAACAAATTTGTCAAAGCACCGAGTTTCATTTGAGGAACCAAAACCGTTTTTGATGATCCGCTTTATGTTGACTTCTACGATCCCGATCATTCTGAGGATGAGGAGCGTTATCTTATTGTTGGAGAATCAAACCGGGGACGTTTACTCATTGTATCGTATACAGAAAAAGGAGATTTGATTCGCCTGATTAGTGCAAGAGTTGTAACGCAAGCTGAACGAGAAGCTTATGAAGAGGGTTAAGACAGATATGGAAGATGATCTGCGAGCAGAATACGACTTAAAGAGTTTACGAGTTAGAAAGTTAGGCTCTGGACGGAAAAGTTTTGCCGGAAAAACTGTACGCTTAGAACCTGATGTTGCAGAGATGTTTCCTCATGCTGAGGCAGTCAATGAAGCTCTGCGATTTCTGATTAGAATTATGCAGGAAAATCAAGCCATTGCTCCCAATATAAAGTCTAGCACTTCGTTGGATCGAACAGACGAAAGTCCTTAATTTTACAGCGCTTTTGGTGGTCAATTTAGTTCTAACAAAGTCACGACAGGATCGATGATATGGTGATGACAGTTGTCCGAATAGAAATCACAGGGGATACACAACAACATGAGGCGGCATTTAGGCAATTCATCGTAGAATCGGTGAGGAGTGCTGTACTGCCTCATCTCTCGACTTGTAGACAAAAGAAAAGCAGGTTGCCAACCCCAAAACGGGATGTATCAATTGAGATACTAAAGAAAGCTGAAAAAGATGCATTTAATGCTCTACAGCATATATCACAGGTTGGTAGCGATAGATTAGATAGAACCCAGCAAAGATTGCAAAGACTAGATAAGCTTTCACCTGAGCGCCGAGAATTGTATGAGCGCATTCAGAAGCTGCGGGATGAGGTGGGTTCAGTTAACTTCAATATTGTAGATACTTTAAGGAAGATGCGTGAATCTACCTGAGCGTTTAGTAATTGACGCAAGCGTGGCGGCTAAATGGTTTCTGAAGGATGCTAGAGAAAGCGATGTTGACCTAGCTAGCGATATCCTTCTAGCGTGTTTAGCTGATGACGTTGAATTATATGCTCCTCAAATTCTTCCTTATGAGGTATGTGGTATTTTAGCAAGAGCCTGCGGACAGGTGAAAGGGAATCCACCTCGTCTCGAAAAAACACAAGCCGTAGAGTTTGCCAAAGCCTTTTTCCAGATTCCAATTCAAATATCTGCGGCAATTGAAGATGAGTGCATAGCAGCAGTGGAGATGTCTGTAGACTATGCTAAAGGTTCATACGACATGACCTACATCCGATTAGCGGAAACCCTAAATTGTCAATGGTGTACGGCTGACGAACAAATAATTAGGACTGTGCCTAGCAGCTTTCCGTTACACCGTGTCCTTTTACTTTCGACGCTTAGATAGAATGTGAATCATGTTTCTCAATAGCTTACCATCTACTTTACTCAAGATTCGATGATGCCTAGAAAGAATCCATCAACCTCGTCTAATCTTCCCCTCCAATAAACTCCTGTTCCTGGAGACACAACACTGTCACCAAATCTAAATCTGGCATCAGATAGATGAATATATCGGCGAGTAGGAAGTTCTTCTATTCCTTGCGCTCTTCTGATTTCTGAATACTCTTGACTGGCATTCCGGTAAGATTCAGCAATAATTTGACCTATTTTCTGATTACCCGTGGCAGACTCAAAGCTTTGAGCAATTCCCTCAAGATATTTCTGGAAACTGATGATGTGACCAGAAATTAGTAAGCCATGAACAGTTAGAGTAACTCCCAAGCTAAAATCCTGTTCTTCTGCCAAACTTACAAACGTTTCTAACATCAGATCTACTGAAAGTGAAGTTACCTCAGTTTTTTCAAACTCTCTATACGGCGATTCAGTCATCTTCTTGTCCAAGTTTCACTATGAAATTAAAGCTTTACAGTTGTGCAATCTAACTCTAAAAATGCTATGACACCAATTGTTCTACAAACCTTGCATGTTCTCCCGAAGCTAAACCTTCCTGCAACACCGACAACACCCTCCCTATATTTCCGGCTAACAAATCATCAGCGGCTAACCACAATCCGGGAAACACTCGACTCCGGATCACATTCCCTTCATCCACGGGCAAAGATACATACTCACCCTGCTGCAAGTAAAACCAATCAAGCCTCCGTTCACACACTTGCCAAACAATATACTCTTGCACCCCATTGCGACGATACGCCCGTTTTTTATCATGCAAGTCTATCGCCACACTACTAGCCGCAATCTCTGCTACCAATTCTGGCGCACCCTCAATATAATCATCTTCGCTAAGTCTCGCCTGTCCACCCGCATTTTCATCAATTAACAATACAGCATCGGGTTGGGGTAAGTTATCCAAATCTAACCGTACCGTTGGATTATCTCCTAACTCAACTCTAGGCGTAGAAATTTTGTAAGTCCATAGCCAGCCGATCAGATTTCCATGGGGTTCAGCGTGACTTCTAAAACGCAGTGCAGCAGGCAAGTAAACGACTCCTTCAATGAGTTCAGCTTTCTGGAGAGAATGCATCGCGTTATAACGACGCTCAAATTCATAACGATTTAAGCGATCGCCACTTTCAAGCGCTGGGGGTAAAGACTCTTGCTGGAAGCTCGTTTGAACCATAGATTGCCGTTGTCGCTAGTCTGTTGATGTCTCTATCCCTAGATCCTATCGCCTATTATCCTATATTCCCACAACTGGCTAGGATTGAGATGGCTACAACCTAAGCTTATTTATGGCATACAGTAATTTAACGCTGAGACAAGCCAAGGAGGTTGTGCAATGGATCGCCTAGAGTTCTATCGAGAGACAATCGAAAACGTCCTAAAAAAACACGCCGATATTCCTTATAGTTACGGAAAAATAGATGAATATTTGATTGTCGATCGCGATCGCAACCATTTTTTGTTGTTAGATGTAGGCTGGCAACAAAAACGCCGAGTCCACGGCTGCCTTACCCATGTTCAGATTATTGATGGTAAAATCTGGATTCAACGGGATGGTATCGAAGATGGCATTACCGAAGAACTCGTTGCCGCAGGTGTTCCTCCATCGGATATCGTGCTAGGGTTTCAGCCACCAGAGGTTCGCCCTTATACAGGTTACGCGATCGCTTAACCCAGTTGGATGTGCAGTTGGCACATATTCTATTTTTTCCGCAAGTCCCTTAAATAACGGAAAATCGATCATGATTTATTTGGACTCGGCATTAGTCAGTGAAGCGAAAACGGTAGAGAAATGGGGATGGGTCAAGGGAATCACCACCAATCCGACACTGCTTGCCAAAAGTGATTTACCACCAGAAAAAACCCTGAAACAACTCGCGGCAATTAGCCCAGGAGAACTGTATTATCAACTCATGGCAACCGACTTTCAGGGGATGGTAACAGAAGGACGAAAAGCGTTTGAGATTATTGGGGATAAAACAGTGTTGAAAGTTCCAGCAACAACCGTAGGATTTCAGGTTGTCGCCCATCTATTCCCAGAGATTCCCTGTTCAGTCACCGCCATTTACAGCGCCGCCCAAGCTGCTGTTGCAACAGAAGCCGGTGCCAAATATGCGATCGCGTATGTAAACCGCGCCACTCGTTTACTAGGGGATGGTTTGGTGTTGGTTAGAGAAATGGCAGCTATCCTCAAAGATAGTCCCACGGAGATTTTAGCCGCAAGTCTCAAATCACCAGAAGAAGCGGCGGGGGCTTTAATCGCTGGGGCGGATCATCTGACGCTTCCGTTGGAGATGTTGAATGCGATGACGACTCACAATTTATCTGAGCAAACTATTGATGAATTTGCCCAAAAAGGGCAGGGATTGGTGTAGCAGGGGAAGCTGGGGGAGCAGGGCAAGCTGGGGGAGATGGGGAAGATGGGGGAGATGGGGAAGATGGGGAAGCTGAGACGTTCTGATGAAACATCTTTTGTAGGGGCGGGTTTTACCACTAACGTTTCGTGTTCACCCTGATATAACTAAACCCGCCCCGACCTAACCATTCAATTATCACAAATGACAAATGACAAATAACCAATGACAATCCCCATCTTTAACTTTAATTTTCCCCACCTAAAAATTCCAATTGAGCCGCCAAACCAAAATGGTCAGATGGGTACAGCGTAGAGTCATCAGGCGCAGGTTCAGTCAGAATAAGTTGACAGTCTTGCACACGCAAATATTGATTGAAAAAAATATAATCCCGTGTTCCTCGCTCATGTCTCAACCTACCGTAGCGCTTCCAGTTACTTAGGGCATAACGTAGCATCCGTCGCCAGCCGCGCCATAGGGGAGTGGGAGCAGTATACTCTGGTTCATGTCCGTGGTGCGCCCCATACGCTGACGTAAATTGAGATTGCATCAGACTAATTTCCGGAGTACCCGGACTCGCGTTAAAATCACCCACCGCCACCACAGGCATTTCTGGCAGAAATTTACCCAACCAATCCAGGAGTAACCGAATCTGTTTTTCTCGTTCGGGAGAGGAACCGGGCGACCAAAAATAATGCCCATTGCACAAGATTAAGGGTTGACCCTCCACTTCGACTTGCACATACTGCGCTTTGCGCCCCTGACCTTGCAGATCCAGTTCCGCCTGCTGTAGGAATGGATAACGGCTCAAAATGGCAGCCCCATATTTGGGTTGGGCTTGATGGGGTTTTTGGTACGGTATCAAATAGACGTGGGGCATCCCTAGCTGCTTAGCTAACCAAGCACTGGTATCTTCCGGTAACTTTACCTCCTGTAGCCCAATCAGATCCGCCTGTTGTTCCTTAAGTCCGGCTGCCAAAAGTTCCCGTCGCTGTTCCCATCGGTCCATTTCAAACAAAATATTTATGGTGACGATTTTGACCACGGGTGAGTCTGCTCCTTTGATTTGTTCCTCTGATCGAGAATAAACCGAACCGAGGAAATCCACCGGAAATAAGACCACTATATCGATAAATAGTTATTAAAAATTAAATTTGGATGTAGTCGTAGTTCTATTCCAGGAAAGGCACTGTATAATTGAGTAAATCACTATTTAAATAACGAGCAATATAATTTGCTACTCCCTTATCAAAGCCTTTTAAGGTAAAACGTTCAAAACATAAAGGGTCAGCTATGAACACAAAACAACGAATTCTGATCATCGGTGGTGTTGCCGGAGGCGCATCCTGTGCGGCGCGAACTCGCCGTCAGTCGGAGTCGGCTGAGATTATCATCTTTGATCGCGGGTCTTTTGTCTCCTTTGCCAATTGCGGCTTGCCTTACTACGTGGGAGATGTAATTACCGACGAGAAAAAACTCCTGGTTGCCAATACACAACTGTTCAAACAGCGCTTTAATATTGAGGTGCGGCTGGAGAATGAAGTTCTGGAAATTGACCGAGACGCCAGAGAAATCTCCGTCAAAGACTTGAACTCTGGACAAGTATACCGAGAACGCTATGACGCCCTCGTCCTGGCACCAGGCGCTTCTCCTGTGCGTCCACCCTTACCGGGAATTGACCTACCGGGGATTTTTGCCCTACGCACCATTCCTGATAGCCGTCGCATTCGGAACTGGATTGTTGAACGTCAGGTGAAGCAAGCGGTCATTGTCGGGGGTGGATTTATTGGCTTGGAGATGGCGGAGAACTTAGTCAAGCGGGGAATTGCTGTAACGTTACTGGAAATGCTACCGCAAGTCATGCCTCCCCTTGATCCCGAAATGGTAACACCCGTTCACGATCGCTTAACGGCAAATGGGGTACAGTTACGCTTAGGTGATGGGGTAACTGGGTTTGAGCAAACCCGTGAAGGTACATTAATTGTATCGACAAAATCCGGAGAAAAGCATCCAGCCGATTTAGTTATTTTAGGCATTGGCGTGCGTCCAGAAACTAAACTGGCGAAGGATGCTGGATTAGATATTGGCGATCGCGGTGGGATTCGAGTCAACGAACAGATGCGAACCAATGATGAACATATATGGGCGGTAGGTGACGCTGTAGAAGTGCGCGACTGGGTAACGGGGGAATGGATGTTAATCCCCTTAGCTGGTCCAGCGAACCGCCAGGGACGAGTGGCGGCGGATGCGATTTGTGGACGGGATACCATGTTTCGCGGCGTCCAAGGAACCACGGTTTGTGGTGTCTTTGGGTTAATTGTAGCGGCGACGGGGGCGAGTGAGAAAACCCTGAAGCGGGTAGGAATGGCGTATGAGAAGGTGTATCTGCATCCGGGTCATCATGTGGGTTATTATCCAGGGGCAAAACCGATTGATATGAAGTTACTTTTTTCTCCTCAAGAGGGTCGTATCCTTGGCGCACAAGCCGTTGGCGAAGAAGGGGTAGAAAAACGCATGGATGTGATTGCCATGGCGCTGCAAAATCGGGCAACAGTGTTTGATTTGGAGGAGGCGGAATTGTGTTATGCGCCTCAGTTTGGTGCGGCGAAAGACCCGGTGAATTTAGCGGGAATGGTGGCGGCGAATGTGTTACGCGGTGATGCACCAATTATTCATTGGGATAAGTTGGCGGACGATGAGGCGCTGCTATTGGATGTTCGGGAAATTGGCGAATTTGAAGCGGGTCATGTTGAGGGGGCGTTGAATATTCCGTTGACACAATTGCGCGATCGCGCTCATGAATTGCCTAAAGACCAGAAAATTGCCGTCTATTGTCAAGTCGGTCAACGGGCATACTATGCCACCCGTGCGTTGCGGTTACAGGGGTTTGATGCCCACAATCTCACGGGTGGATTTAAAACCTACAAGGCGGTTCAGTAGGTAGGGCTTGCTGAATTTCATATCCTTGCACCACTATCAGGGAAAATGTACCATTGCTACCCCTGCTACCCCTGCTACCCCTGCTACCCCTGCTACCCCTGCTCTCTACCCCACCACAAGACTTATTCAGCAGCCCCTATCTGCCTTCTGCCTTGGTTATCCCCCCTCTAACGGCACAGGGGGTTCCTCTAGGGGACGAATAATCGTGGGGGCGGGTTCTTGTTCAGGTTCCTGAAAGATTCCCTCCAGCGCCTTTTCTAAACTTTCCGCCATGACAATGCGATTTTCATAAACAACAATCACCCGCGCTAAAATAGGCAAGCTATTGCGTTCGGCTTCCAGGTAAAGCGGTTCGACATAAAGTAAGGATTGCTCAATCGGAATCACCAACAGATTCCCCTGAATCGCCCGTGAACCTTGACGATTCCACAGTGAGATTTGCTGAGAAATGACCGGATCTTGATTAATTAGGGCTTCAATTTGTTCAGGTCCGTAAATCAGTTCTTGTTTAGGAAACTGATATAAGAGTAATTTGCCATAATTCTCACCATCTGAACGCCCTGCCAACCAAGCAATTAAATTATTACGTGCCTGAGGTGTAAAGGGATGAAGGAGAATGAACTCTTCATTTGTAGCCGTTGGCAGTTTCATAATCAGGTAGTATGGTTCCAGAGGTTGCAACTCCGTGCCGTAAATCTCCTGGGGAATTCGCCACTGGTCTTCCCGGTTGTAAAATACTTGGGGGTCAGTCATGTGATAGGTGAGTAACCGTTCCGACTGAACACTGAAGATGTCTACCGGATAGCGAATATGACGCCGCAGCGCCGGAGGCATGGCGTCTAGGGGTTGGAATAGATTGGGAAAAATTTTTGTCCAGGTTTGAATAATTGGATCGTCGGGGTCGGCAACATAGAATGTAATCGTGCCGTGATAGGCATCAATGACGACTTTAACTGAGTTGCGGATATAGTTAAACTCATTATCACCAGGGTCAGAATAGGGATAATGTTTGCTGGTGGTGTAGGCGTCAACAATCCAGTAAAGATAGGTTTGATCCGTTTCTACTTCCCCACCCTGAGGATTAACACTGACAATATACGGATCGCGATCATACCGTAAGAACGGCGCGATCGCCCGAATCCGTTGGTTGATGTTGCGGCGGAATAATACCTTGGTTTCCGGCGTAAAGTTGTCCGTAAACAACATCTTCCAATCTTTGAGATACTCGGCAAACAACAGCCTGCGCCATAGTGAACTAATCTGAACCCCCCCATTGCCATCGTAGGTATTGTAAACATTATCCTCACCACTGGGATAATCGAATTCCCGCACTTTAGTGGGAGTCATTACATAATTTTCAGTGAGTTGTCCGTAGTAAATTCGCGGTGCCCCAATCGGAATACTTTCGCGAATCAGTTGGCTAGATGTGGATAAATCGCCGCCAACTCCGAGATCAGCACCGGTGCCAATATCTTTAACAAAATAGTTAGGCAATCCGCCACTACCCACCCGATTTACAGGACTCATCGTAAAGCCATAGCCGTGGGTATAAACTAAGTGTTGGTTAACCCAGGTTTGGGCTTGTTCGGGTACTGATTCGTAGGATAATTCCCTCGGTGCAATAATCACTTGTTGCTTTTCAATCGTGAAACCGGGTGTGGGTACAGTTAGGGAAGTCTCTGTGTCTTCTGCTTCTAGTTCATCGCCTTCTTCTCCCGCAAAGGAAGGCGGAACACCAGTCACTTCTAACGGTAGCCTGTAGCGGTCAATATCAGCGTCCGGAAATTCGTAGTAGAGACGGATACGTTGTAGCTGACGATTGGTTTGCAGGATGGGACGAGCATCCCAGAGGCGGATATTGCGAATCGTTAAAACATTTTCATCTAAATCAGCACTGGTGAGTTCGCCTTCGGGGTCAAAGATTTCTACATTAATACTATCCAGATCAAACGCCGCTCGACTCAGTTTGATACTGCGTTCAATATAGGGACGTTCGCGTTCTAGTTCATTCGGCTGCACACCAAACCGTTGCACCGTCGCCGGGATTAGCCAGCCTGCGATCGCGACCATCATCACATACAATCCCAGTAGGGAGAGTGTTCCCTTGCCACTTCTGTGCAGCGACTTAAACCCGATTATCGGTCTCAGGAGTAAAAATAAAGCAATCCCCAGGGCGAAAATACTTAACCCTGTATTAATCGGTAACTGTGCCTTAACATCGGTATAACTAGCACCATAGGTAACGCCACGAGTGGAATACAGCAGTTCATAGCGCGATAGCCAATAATGGAACGCTACCGTCGCCATCGCCAAGGAACCCAATCCATGTAAATGATAAAGTTGATGATCAGAAAATCCGGGAAACCGCCCATGAGACAGGCTATTTCCAGATACTAAATAGGTTAAGGTTACGGCGACTAAACCAAACAGACACAGCCCCCCCAGCCAAAAGTTCAATAGTTGCCACACTGGCAGTTTAAAGACATAGAAACTAATATCTGTGCCAAATAAAGGGTCATTCGCATTAAAGGCGGTTGGCTGGAAATACTGCAAAATCCTGCCCCATTGTCCGGATACCACTAAGGCAAAAACCACTGAAAAAACAACAGCCATCGCCGTTAACCAGAATTGGGAATTAACCACCAATGCGATGACAATGATAACTAAAACAATGAGTTGTATTATCTGTACCAGCAGCCGTAACAATACATCGTGTATGGAACTCCAATCAAAAGGTGTTGGTAGGGGTGGGGTGACACTGGGTAAATTAAAATCAGGTTGCCACAGGGAGATAGCCACTTCGCCATAATGGAGTAGCATAATCCCCACGAGTACGTCGAGGCATAGTACGATGGGCAAGAGTAATCCTAACCGCAGCGCTAACGCTCCTTTTTCCAGGTTGAAGGGTTTAGAGTCTTGTGTAGGAGTCTTTGGTAGGGTTGGATTGAGTTGAGTAGTCCCCGCAGGTATCCTAGTGGGGTTACCAACCTCCTTGGCGATAGCGGCGGGATACTTCAGCCGATTGGCGAGAAACAAATTACTGAGTAAAAATCCGGCGGATAAGCAGCCAACAAATGCCCACAAACCTAGCTGAGTCCGCAAGCGTAACCAGAACGCCGACAAATAGTCAAGCTCAATGAACCATAAAATTTCCGCAACCAGGTGAGCCAGCAAATCCCAGGCTAGCCACAACCCCAGAAGCACGATGATGACTTGAAAAAGGCGGTTCCAGATGCGTTTAAACATTTTGCGGAGTGAGCAGCGATAGTATCCTCTATCCCAAGTTTATCTGCCTTGTGCCTTCTGCCCTTGTCGATTGCCAAATTAAATGACATCTTTAACAAATAACCAAAACCCAGATCATGCTTGAGGCGTTAGCGCAATATCTGGGTAAAAATACAGTGCTTGGTCTTAATGCCGATTTAGAGGAGATTCGTACTATGCTACGCAACCATGACGAACGGCTAGATGTGCTTGAAAAGAAGTTGAATCGGGTGAGTGAAGAAGACTAGGTTGTGTTACAAGTAGTCAGGAGTTACACGACGATGCGGCGTTGTTCAAGAAGGGGTGGCAAAGAAATCGGGATCTGTTTACAGCAGTTTTCAAGTTAGTAGACTACAGACGATCATTGCGCTGAAAAGCAAGCCGATACAATTTTGTATTCCATAAACGTGAAAAGCGCGGTAACGTGCTGTCCGTTCAGTGCTGGTTGTGCCGTACCAATTTCATTCAAGCGGCTGTCTTCGTAACGTAAGGATAACCACCAGTAAACGTATTCAGGACTATGAGTAGTTTCATAAACAGGATGTTAACATTAGACCACTGTTCGCTACTAATGTTCTCAACGAATTGATTGATATAATCTCACTTCATAATCTTTTGACACGTATTTCGGTCAGCTTGACTAAGAGTTTGATTCGTATTGAGATAGTCTTCAAGCCAACTACATCCCTTGCTCAAAAGCTCATCCAAGTCAAAATTCCATAATATTACAAATGGATGCCGCCCAGCAGAAACAAGAGTTTTACCATCAGGGCTAAATTGAAGCTTTGTATAAGTCTTCTGTTCCCCAATCTTACCAACTAAGCTTCCATCAATTTGATACATTTCAATAAAACTATCTTCTCGATTTGGCGCTGCCGCTATCAAATCGCCGTCATGGTTAAAGCTAACACTAGCAAAACCACCTTGGGTTTCAGAAATAGTTTGACCAATTACAGAATCGTTATCAATCTCCCAAAGTTTGAGAGATCCCTTATGAAAGGGTACATTAAAAGTACGTGTACTAGTAGAAGCTATTATAGTTTCTTCTTCATTAATGCTAATATCAGATACTGATTCCGTGTGTCCATTAAATGTTTTTAATAAAGTGCCGTCAAGTTTAAATATCTTAATAATACCGCTTCTACTACCTAGGATAATCAAGTTCTTGCGAGGGCTAATCACACCACTAGTCCATACATCACTAGGACTTATATTAGCTCTGACAGATGTAACTTTGACAGTAAGATTCTCTTTATTACGTAAGACTTTCAGGCTGACTGTTTCCCCCACTCGGTTTAAGACCTTGTGTAGAGGAGTTTTGTAAGATATCTCTTCTGGTTTTAGTCCTTTCGTTGATATACCGTCAATCTCAATTATTTGATCACCAGTTTTCAAGCCAGCAAAGGATGCAGGTGAATTTTCAATAAGCCGAGCAATAATAGGGAGCGATGTATTATTGTCGTACCCAATGTAAGCTCCTATTCCTGCTCTGTGATCTTCCCATTGCGATAGTAGCTTTCCATCATAGCTCCATATACGTACTATATCATCACCACCAAATGAAAATATCCTCTTTTTATTAGGAGAAAATATAGTAATAGGACCATTATCATAATCTGCTTCTGACTCAAAATTACCACTTAGCTTAGGAATAGTCTCATCATCCTGAAAATAATTATCCGTATTCTTGTTTTCTAGTTTATTGTTTTTAGTCTCTTTAAGTTTCCAGTTAAAATCAGAAATGAGCTTTCCATTATTGGTTAATAACTGAACTTTATGCTGTCTATTACCGCTAATTCCAGCAATAGAAATTATTTTACCATCTGGACTGAAGCTCAAACTAGTTACTTCAATATTTGGTGCTATCCTGGTTACCAAGGAACCATCCATTTTCCAAACTGCAACAACATTATCAGTTGTTGTTACAATCAATTTTCCATCAGGAGATAAGCCAAAAAATTGTGTTGTCAAAAAAGGCTTAGAAGAGCGAGGGTGAATACTTAATGTTTCTAAAGGTTGCCCTTTTATTTTCCAAATCCGTATAGTTGAATCCTGACTTGACGATGCAAGTTCTTCACCATCAGGACTAAAACGCAAACTAGTTATAAAACTATTATGTCCTTTGAGAGTGTCAAGCAATGTCCCATCACTTCTCCAAAGTTTGATGGTATTGTCATAACCACCTGATGCAATAATTTGACTATCAGGGCTAAATGCCACTGTTCTAATTCCATTAGAATGTCCAGACATACTGTGTAGTAAAGAGCCATCTGAACTCCACAATTGCACAGAACTTCCAGCAGCAGTAGCAATCAATTGACCATTAGGACTAAATGTTACAGGAACCCATTCGGTGTATTCTGACTCCATAGTAGATAACGATAGACTCTTAATAAATGTTCCGTCGCGTTTCCATAATTTCACCACAGAATCTATTTTATTTGGAGTACTATCACCACTACCAGTTGCGATTGTTTGACCATCAGGACTGAAACTTACACTATCAACCTCAATACTTTTATTACCCTGACTTAAAGTACTTATTAACTTACCATCACGACTCCAAACCTTAGTAGTACCATCAGCACCTGCAGAAGCAACTATTTTCCCATCAAGACTAAAACTTACATCACGAATTAGGATTCCAAGACCACTATGTTTCAATCGAATTAATTTCTTAGTCTGGATTTCATATAAATTAACGATGCCATTGCCTCCTGATGCAATAGTTTTACCATCAGGACTAAATTCAACACATTTGGCGCCACCATTTCCTAATACTACTCCCCCCTGAAAGCTGCTGAGTAAAGTGCCATCTAGCTTCCAAAGCTTTACATCATTTAAGCTAGAGGAAATAACCTGGCTACCATCTGGGCTAATATCAACCATAGTCACTTCTGAACTGTGACCTTGAAGGCGGTTGCTTTCTTTAACACCATACACAATTTCTCTTAAAGAAGTTAAGGTACGTACTCGAGCCTGCTTGCTTGCTTTACCGGAATTTCTTAATCTCTTCAGAGAAATACCAGCTTTTATACCATTTAATAAAGCTTCAACTTCTTGATCCGAAGCAAACATAGTTTCGGCATTGGCAATCTGAGAAATAACTTCTGCATTTGCTTGAGCCGTTGAAGCATTTGACCATCCTATAGTGGCAACAATAGAAAGCAATAAAGCAATGATAGAAAAAACGATAAGACCTATAATAGTTCGCCTTCTTCGAGCATTTTTAATTCTCTGTTCTTTTCTCAGTAGAATTAGACTCGCTTCAATGTATTCTTCTTCGATTAGTGCAAAATCTGCTCTCCTAACATGAAACCACTCCCTAGCTTCAGCAAGAGCTTGTCCACGCAAAAGTGACCCCTCATCCTTACTGTTTCTTAACCATTGGCTAATTATAGATCGGAGATTATCTTGCCAAATTCTAAACTTCCGATCAGCAAGTATCCATTGACGTAATCGCTCCCATCCTCTGATTAATGCTTCATGAACTACTTCAACTGTCTCCTCACCTGTTTCCTGGTTACACCCAGTCACCACTAAACGAGCTTCTTGGCTAGACAAATAAGTTACTAAATCCCAATTAGAAGCTTCAGATCGGGTTATTATCTTTCTTGTATCAAGAGCATTCTCAGATATATGTACTAACTGTAAAAATAGTTTCTGAGCAGATTTTTGTTCAAATACTGAAAGGCTTGTGTAAATTTGTTCTGCATGATTAGCAAGTGCTTGCTTAACTTCTCCTATTTGGCTATAAGCCACATGAGTTAGCAAACCCCGCCGTTGCTTACTCCAAAGCAAGGTTAAAGCAAATTCCATTAGAGGAAGATTTCCTGGCTCTTCTCCAACATCATCTAAAATACGATCTGCCAACTTCTCTTCCAACTTGATACCTAACTGAATAGCAGGACACTCAATGGCTTGTCTCATCTCTTCACGAGTCATCCCACTTAGTAACTGTGGAGGGTATTGTTGCAAAACATCTCTAAAAGGACGATAAGCAAGGACATATCCATAGAAATCAGCCCTTAATGTAAAAACAATATGTAGTTTCACCTCACTTCTTGGAGCAGCTAATTCCACTGAACTCAAAAGCTGCTGTAAAAAGCACTCTCTGTCACGAGTACTTTGGCAAAGTGTATAAAGTTCTTCCAACTGATCGACAATTAACAGGAATTTGATATTCCTCTCTAGCTTTCGTAAAATATGCTCTACTACGTCACTTAGTTGAATTTTCTGCTCCCTTAGGGATTTAGCTAACTTACTATTCTCTCTGAGAATATCAACCTCAGATTTTTTAGAATAAAGTAGACTAGTAAGTTGGTAGGATAAATTATAAAAGGGTCGGTTGCCCGGTCTAAAGCTTATCCACAGCCACTCTTGTTTGATAAGTAGCTTCGGAAGCAAACCAGCGAATATAACTGAGGATTTGCCACTACCAGAAGAGCCAATTACACCAACTATTGGATATTGCTGAACAGCATTTACCAACCCGATGGCACGTTCTGAACCTTCCAAAAAAACTTCTCTGCCGAAGAAAGCATCTGCATCTTCTAAGCGAAATGCTGACAAACCTCGATACGGACAATCCGTAATGAGGTCAACTACTTTTTTTTTGTTTTATTCAGTAGACGACTGAAGGTGGGGAAAAATTGCTGAAGTATATCTTGTGTACCAAATTCAATTTCGTAAGATACAAAAGGGGGCAATAGCGGAAGCGTAGCTTTTAATTTGGCAGTAGAAGATTTATCTGGTTCTCTCAGTTTATCTCGAATCTCAAGAAGTAGATGAATTATCTCATCTGGATATCTGCTAGTCTGATGTTTAGTTATTTGCTCAATTGTTTGAGTCACTTCAATAATTACATTATTTGCTTCTATTTCATTAATAGACAACGCATTGAATTCTTGAGATAGAACTTGCCAATACTCTGCTTCGTAGCGACGAATGTCTGGAATAATTTCTTCCCTAATTCGCATTTCAATAGAAATTTTTGCTTCAGCATCATATGCTGTAATACGGCTACGCTCCATGGCTGCCAATTTCTCATAAAGGAGTTGAAGGTTTTTATTTAAATCTAACAATCGACTATTTTGAGGCATTTTCGGTATATCCCTTTAGTCATTAATGGAGAGGTGAAGAGTTTTGTGAAAGCAATCAAAATTTAACGTGGAACTCCTTCTTTCTTTGTAAGAGTACCCATTTCGTGAGGTCATTCGCATCAAGGATTATTTCTACCGCACTGAGCCAAATTATCTCAATTGGATTAAGCGATATCGACGCCTGCAAAAGCAAAAACCATCCCTACGATAGGGGAGTGCAGAAAATTCACTATTTTTGATCCCATCTCAACACATCTTGCAGTTGATCGTCAAGTTACAGTTTCTACTCACGCGCCAAGCCTTGAGTGCTTTGCTATTTTTGTATCGAAATGTTCTTCAGGTTGAGTTAATCATGACAGGATATTCTCTTAACCACAACCAAGGCTGTTCCCTATGCCATCAACTACGAAACCAACGAGAATACAGATTTGCAAAAAGCCCGTGACGAGGATTGAACTCGTGACCTCACCCTTACCAAGGGTGTGCTCTACCACTGAGCTACACGGGCATATTTATATGGACGCTTCTAGTACACATACCCTCTAAAAATTAGAGTTATGTGATGGGCCGAGTTGGATTTGAACCAACGTAGGCAAAGCCAGCGGATTTACAGTCCGCCCCCATTAACCACTCGGGCATCGACCCATTTCGTTCACAGTTATTAATACTAGCACAACTTTTAATTTGTGTTCAACTTTTTTTCGGACTTCCCCATCTCAGCCATCTTCCCGAATGGGCGCAAGGCTTGCGCCCCTACAGCGCAGTCATCTGAGCGCTCTGATTCATCTGCCTCGTCTCGCAATTTTGTATTAAAAATAACAATTCCTCAGATAAGCTCGCTCTAATATCACAGCTTAACCTTGTTTATCTCTATCAACCCACGGAATTAGCCGAGGAATATTTATACAAATGGTTAGACGATTAGGGCGACGCAAATTTTTGATCTATGGCTCCGCCACATTAGGCACCAGTATTCTCCTCAAAGCCTGTAGTGAGCCGCCAGCACCGGATACCACAGGAGAGGCAACAACCTCTGACTCGGCGGCGGCTGGTGGTAATGGAGACACGATAAAAGTCGGGATTCTCCATTCCCTGAGTGGCACAATGGCGATTAGTGAAAAAAGCGTCGTGGATGCCGAACAACTCGCCATTGAGGAAATCAACGCTGCTGGGGGTGTCCTGGGTAAGCAGATTGAACCGATTGTGGAAGATGGTGCTTCAGATTGGCCCACGTTTGCTGAGAAAGCCAGAAAGCTAATTGACCAAGATCAGGTTGTTGCCGTTTTTGGCTGCTGGACGTCGGCTAGCCGCAAGGCGGTATTGCCCGTCTTTGAAGAGAAAAAACATATGCTCTGGTATCCTGTGCAGTACGAGGGTCAGGAGTGTTCTAACAATATCTTTTATACAGGCGCGGCTCCGAATCAACAGATTGAACCAGCCGTGGATTGGTTGCTGGAGAATAAGGGTAAACAATTCTTCCTGATTGGTTCTGACTACGTGTTCCCTCAAACCGCCAACACAATTATTAAGGCACAGCTTGCAGAACTGGGTGGCGAAACCGTTGGCGAGGATTACTTGCCTCTGGGAAATACAGAAGTTACCCCAATTATTACTAAAATCCGCGCGGCGTTACCAGACGGAGGAGTTATTTTTAATACCCTCAATGGTGATAGTAATGTGGCTTTCTTCAAACAGTTACAGGGTGCAGGGTTAACCCCAGATAAGTATCCGGTGATGTCGGTGAGTATTGCTGAAGAAGAAGTCAAGGCAATTGGTACAGAATACCTGAAAGATCAGTATGCGGCGTGGAACTATTTCCAAACGGTTGACACACCAGAAAACCAGGAATTTGTCAAGGCATTTAAGGCAAAATATGGTGAAGACCGAGTGACCAACGACCCGATGGAAGCTGCCTACATTGGCGTTTACTTGTGGAAGCAAGCGGTTGAACAAGCAGGAACGGCTGATGATTTAGAGGCGGTTCGCAAAGCGGCTTATGGTCAGAAATTTGAAGCCCCAGAAGGGATGGTTACGATGAATCCTAACCATCATCTCTCAAAAGTGGTACGGATTGGAAAAGTGGGAGAGGATGGTTTATTTGAAATTGTCAACGAAACGGAAGCGGCTGTTGAACCCGTTCCCTGGAATCAATTTGTTGCCGATACTAAGGGATTAGGTTGTGATTGGTCTGATCCAAGTAAGGGGGGTAAATATAAGTTGAAAGACGTATAAGTCAGTCATTAGTCATTAGTCCTTTGTCCTTTGTCATTCCTGACCAACAATCAACGTAGAAAATTGTGCTAGCAGGACTGTTAGGTAGTCTCTATGGCGGGATCAGTAATGGCGCTGTTTTATTAATTGCAGCGCTGGGATTAGCCATTGTGTTTGGACTCATGGGTGTGATCAACTTGGCACACGGGGAGTTGATGATGCTGGGTGCTTATACGACCTTTGTTGTCCAAAATGGTTTCAAGTCTCTGGGAGAACCTTGGTTTGAAACCTATATCCTATTTGCCATACCGATCGCGTTTTTGGTAACCGCCCTTGTCGGATTGATTCTGGAACGGGGGTTTATCCGGTTTCTATACGGGCGTCCCCTGGAAACCTTGCTGGCAACCTGGGGCGTTAGTTTAATTTTGCAGCAGTTTGTCCGTAGCGTAAATTGGGTGATGGTGATTGGCATTGCCCTATTTTGCCTGCTGTTTTTTGGGGCGCTGTGGGTGCTGTCTCGTCGGGCAGATTTTCCAAGGATTCGTTCTTGGGCAATACCAACAATGGTAGTCCTATCCTTAGGAATTGTCTTTACGATTGGCAAGGTTTTGAGTGAAACCTCCGACTTGGCGTTAACGAAGCCTTGGTTTGGCACTCAAGGTGTCGATGTAACCGCGCCAACCTGGTTACGGGGAGGGTGGATGGTGGAGTTACCGGAAGGCAGTTTTCAGTTATCGTATGTCCGATTATTTATTATTGGGCTAACTATTCTTTGCATTACGGGAATTTACCTATTTTTACAGCGTTCAGCTTGGGGATTACGGATTCGCGCCGTGACTCAAAATCGGAGTATGAGTGCTTGTTTAGGAATTCCTACGGGTAAGGTTGATGCGTTAACCTTTGCTATTGGTTCAGGTTTAGCTGGAGTCGCTGGTTGTGCGATTAGTTTACTGGGTTCAGTGAGTCCCAATACGGGTCAGGATTATATCGTCAATACATTCATGGTCGTGGTGGTTGGCGGCGTTGGTAAATTGGTGGGTTCGATTGTGGCGGCGTTAGCGATTGGGACGATGAATTATCTGATTAGTTCGGGCATACTGGCTTTAATTTTTGAACCGATTCAGCCGTTATTTGAGTTTTTTACCTTTTTTTCCACCACCAGTATGGCAAGGGTGATGGTATTTGCCTTAATTATCATTTTCCTGCAAATTCGACCGGGCGGGATTTTTCCACAGAAAGGACGATCCTATGAACTATAAGGCAATAGGCAATAGGCAATAGGGAAACAAATGACCAATGACAAATGACCAATGACCAATGACAAATGACTCAGTAATTGAAATTCCCGGACTAGACCGACGGCGCAAGCGTCGTCAATCGCTGCTGATTGAAGTGGGTGTGGTTACTCTAATCGCCCTGCTGCTGATTATTGTCATGCCGTTGGCGCTGTCTGACTTTCGCCTGAGCTTGTTGGGGCGATTTTTGGCATTGGCGATCGCAGCCTTGGCAATTGACTTGATTTGGGGCTATACCGGACTTTTAAGTCTGGGTCATGGCATCTTTTTCGCCTTGGGCGGTTATGCGTTGGCAATGCACTTGACATTAGCCCCCTTGGAAGGCGATCGTTTGCCGGAATTCATGACTCTCTACGGTGTGGAGAAATTGCCCTGGTTTTGGCAACCGTTTGATTCCTTTGGATTTGCTGTCTTTGCCGTGATTATTATTCCGGCTATCGTCGGGGGCTTGTTTGGCTATCTTGTCTTTCGTAACCGGATTCGAGGTGTTTATTTTTCCATCCTCACCCAAGCGGCGACGATTGTATTTTTCAATTTCTTCAATGGCCAGCAGAAACTATTTAACGGTACGAATGGTTTGACCAATTACCAAACCTTACTGGGGGCTGATGTGAATGCCAGCCGAACCCAGTTTATATTTTATACCATTACAATTCTATTGCTGGTAGTCTCTTATGCCTTATGTCGCTGGCTGACTCAGGGTCGTTTTGGGCGCTTGCTAGTGGCGATTCGCGATGATGAAAATCGGGTGCGGTTTTCGGGGTACAATCCCACCGGATTTAAGGTATTAGTCTTTGCTATTTCTGCGGGGTTGGCGGGAATCGCGGGGGCGATGTTTACGCTGCAAACGGGGATTATTTCACCCAAAGCGATGGATATTGCCTTTTCGATTGAAATGGTGATTTGGGTGGCGGTTGGTGGTCGTGCTACACTCGTGGGCGCAATTCTAGGGGCGTTGGTGGTTAATTTTGCCAAAAGCCTTTTTAGTGAAAACTTTGCTGAAAGTTGGCTATTTTTCCAAGGGGGATTATTTTTGCTGGTGGTGACGGTGTTACCGAGTGGGATTGTCGGGTGGTGCCGGTATTCCGGATATCCGGCGTTGCTGAGTCTATTTGGGAAGCGAAAAGAAGTAATTACTTATCCCAGTTTAGAAGAAGACCCAGAGGTACAGCGAGAACGAGAGGAAATTAGTCATTAGTCGTTCGTCCTTTGTCCTTCGTCATTTGTCCTTCGTCCTGGGTTAGCTAAACGTTTGCCAACTATAGCGTTTTCAAATGAAATGTGCATCTAGATTGTCTTTTCTTTGCTTTCAACAAAACTCCCTCTCTTTTTCCCCTATTGCCTATTGCCTATTGCCCATTGCCTTTTTACCAGGTTCCTGTGTTTACGACTCAAATAAAAATGCTATATGAATCAACCGATATTATCAATTGAAGATTTAACCGTTAGTTTTGATGGCTTTAAGGCACTCAACACCCTTAACTTCAGTATGGATACTGGAGAATTACGGGTGATTATTGGACCCAATGGTGCAGGAAAAACCACGTTCCTCGATGTGATCACCGGAAAAGTCCAGCCAACTAGGGGACGAGTCCTGTTTAAAGGACGCAATCTGCGGCGTAAATCGGAAGATAGGATTGTGCGGATGGGGATTGGTCGTAAATTTCAAACCCCGCGAGTTTACCTAAATCTAACAGTGCGAGAAAATTTAGACTTAGCCTGTAATCGCCGTAAAAATGTTTTTTCAACGCTGTTTGGGCGTCCTGCTGCATCGGAACGACGCACGGTGTTAGGGTTATTAGAAACAATTGGTTTAGTTCCCAAAGCCGATTTACAAGCCGATTTACTCTCCCATGGGGAAAAGCAACGGTTAGAAATTGGCATGTTGGTGGCGCAATCCCCTGATTTATTGCTGGTTGATGAACCTGTGGCTGGGTTGACTGATGAAGAGACCGAAAATATTGCTGACTTGCTGATCAACTTAGCCGAGAGTCATTCAATTATTGTCATTGAACATGATATGGAATTTGTGCGGTTGATTGCCCGTAAGGTGACGGTGCTGCATGAAGGTTCGGTGTTATGTGAAGGAAGTATTGATGAGGTGCATAATGACCCCCGTGTGGTGGAAGTGTATTTGGGACGAGAGTCCTCGATTAGCGCCCATCAAATGAAACTGTTGCGAATTGTGACCGCAATGGCTTGGTCTGATGGGGATTTAGCGCCCGAAGAAGCGGAGTTAATTATTGCTCGCTTGAGTCAATTGTTTTCGACGGATAGTGAAGAACAGAAGAAGTTACAAACAGAACTGCGGGATTATTTAAGCGCTCATGTTGATATTGATGAGTTGGTGGCTCAAATTGAAAGTCCTGAAGAACGGGAGTTAATTCTGAAGTTGGGGTATGAGGTGATTAATGTTAGCGCCCGCACGCCTAATGAACCGACGATTAATGAACAAGAAGCAGCAGCCTATAAAGACCTAGTGACGCTTCTGGATTTACCGGAAGCTGTGGTGAATCGCTTGGAAACAGATACCTCCAAGTCGTTGTGATTGAGGATTAAATACATAAAATGTGTTTTTTGTCAAATTTATTTCTGAATAAGATCAAAAAATTTTGTCATTGGGGTATGCTTGTATTTTTTTAGTTTTGCCGACGCTAGCCAACAAAATGACGCCAGAGTAAGGGTTTAAAGCCTGCATTTTTGCAAATTAGCTACAATTAGCCTATGTTAACAGACTACACATTTTTTAATATATCATACTACAGCCAAATAACAACGTCAAATTGGGCTTTTCCAGGAACTGCTGCTGCCCTGTCAAAATTCCATCATATTTACAAAATCAAATCTTAAACTTTGAACTTAAAAGTTTTCTTTATAAAAGCTTCAACCTATAATACCAGTTCAGTTATCGGTGGGGAGGGCGGGTTTTGTTGAAATGTTATCGGTGAATAGCGAAATTTAGTCCCTAAACCCGCCCCTAAAATTGTGCCTAAATATGCCCCCATAATATCTAAATCTGCCGCTATAATTGACTCTGAAACAACGTTCAGGGCATAATTTTTACGTCTTGCGATCGCGAACTGTGGTTACACCCAGCGATGCTCTGAGATAGTTCCTAAACTTAACACTCCTCAATAATGTTTGAGCGATGCTGCACTACACTAAGAATACCAATTAATCGCTTCTAGCTATGAGTCAAACTGAGCAAGTAATATCTAAAATCGATCATCAATCTTCAACTCAGCTAATGCTGCAAATTAGGGATGCGAATGTTTACTATGGCGAAAGTCACATCCTGCGGGATGTCGATTTAAGTGTACCCGTCGGACAAATGGTTTGCCTGATTGGACGTAATGGCGTAGGCAAAACAACGTTATTGAAAACGATTATGGGGTTACTTAAACCTCGAACAGGTACAATTACCTTAGCCGAGCAACTGATTACCCATAAATCCCCCGATCAACGGGCAAAATTAGGAATTGGTTATGTTCCCCAAGGGCGGGAGATTATTCCGCGCTTAACGGTAAAAGAAAATCTCTTGCTGGGGTTGGAAGCCTGTCGTCGGGGTAGAGGGAACAAAACCGAGATTCCCGAAGAAATTTTCAGCTTATTCCCCGTGTTAGAATCCATGCTATCTCGTATGGGTGGAGACTTAAGTGGAGGACAACAGCAACAACTTGCGATCGCGCGGGCGTTAATGGGAAAACCTCGATTATTGGTGTTGGATGAACCCACCGAAGGGATTCAACCTTCGATTATCTTAGAAATTGAAGCCGCTATCCGCCAGATTGTCAAGTCTACAGGGATTTCTGTGTTGCTAGTGGAACAGCATCTGCATTTTGTACGACAAGCGGATTGGTACTACGCCATGCAGAAGGGAGGTATTGTCGCATCAGGTTCAACCAGCGAATTGAGTCAGCAGGTGATTCAGCGCTTTTTAGCGGTTTAGTTATAGGGAACAGGAAACAGGGAGATGGGGGAGATGGGGAAGATGAGGGCGAATGATAAATGACGTAGCTTGCTTCTCGCGATAGCGAGTATGACGAATGACGAATGACGAATGACTGAAACACCAGATTCACAGGATTGACATCTAAAAATTTTACCTTGGAAAGGCAAAGGGTGCTTTATCTATAGTAAAACACTGGCAGTATCGCATTTACCTTATGCATCACTCAGAATCGGGCATTCTTTCTCATTCTCCAGGTGTGGCGACTCCTTCCCCACCAGCGCGTCGCTTTCCTCGGTTTGCTAATCCTGGACTCTGGATTAATCGTATCAGCCGTCGTTGGAGTATTCATCAAAAAATTGGTTCTGGCTATTTTTTAGCGGTGAGTATTGCTGTTTTGGGGACAGCGACAGGATTAATCGTGGGAGAATATTATGATGACCGCGCCAGAGAGTCATTAGAAATCACTCAGGAACGCCTAGAACTGATGGAGGATTTAGAACAATCCTTCTTTAATATCATATTATACCAAGAGCGATTAAAATATTTATCCCTAAATCAGACTATCAAGGTTGAAAACATTATTGAATTAAACGAAAATTTAATCAAAGCCAATAGCCAACTGTCAAAATTACAGACCCATTTAAGCAATAATCGCGAATTACCTATTAGTTATTCTAATTATACTAAAAAATCTACAGTCCTGTTGAATGATTGTGATCGAGGGTTAGATATATATCAGCAAACCGTTCGTTCTCTTTTAGAAAAAATCAATTCGGAAACAATTACGATTACTCAGGCTCAAAGCATTAAGTCCTTTTTGCTGACAAACTTGAAGGAGGAATTAATTCCCCAATTTGAAACAATTTCCGCCAATTTAGACGAAGTTGTTCGCTTAACGGAAATTCAACAACAGCAGGCAAAGGCGAAATTCAAAGAAGCCAAGATATTACGGGCTAGCATCATTGCGGGGAGTATGATGCTATCGATAGGAATTGCTGCTGTTTTAGCCATCTATACCAGTCGTGCGATCGCCCGTCCAATTCAATCCGTCACCCGCGTCGCCGAACAAGCCACCCAGGAGGGCAATTTTAACTTACAAGCCGCCGTGACAACTGAGGATGAAATCGGCGTATTAGCCACATCCCTGAATCATCTGATTCAACGAGTCGCTACACAAATTCGGGACTTACAGCAAGCCCAAGTGCAACTGATTCAAAGTGAAAAAATGTCTAGTTTGGGACGGATGGTGGCTGGACTTGCCCATGAAATTAATAATCCGGTTAATTTTATTTATGGCAATCTGACCTATGTCCAAGATTATACCCATGATCTTCTCGAACTCTTACATCTCTATCAGCAGCAGTATCCCCAGCCTTCAGCGGAGATTAAAACAAAGCTTGACGACATGGATTTTCAGTTTATCCGCGACGATTTACCCAAAATTATGAACTCCATGGAAGTGGGAAGTGAACGCATTCGCCAAATCATTTTATCCTTGCGAAACTTCTCTCGCCTCGATGAGGCAGAAATGAAACGAGTTGATCTTCACGAAGGAATTGATAATACCCTTTTGATTTTAAATTCTCGTCTGACTCAGACTATTAAAGTGATCAAGCAGTATGGACAAATTCCTTTAATTGAGTGCTATCCAGCCCAACTTAATCAAGTGTTTATGAATATTATCAATAATGCCATCGATGAACTGACTGTTGAATCAGGTTTGGCGAAACGACAGATTTTAATTCAAACCCAGCACGTTAATTCTGATCACGTTGAAATCAAAATTCAGGATACAGGTTCGGGGATTCCTCCAGACATAAAACCTAAAATATTTGACCCCTTTTTCACCACCAAGCCCGTTGGACAAGGCACAGGGATGGGTTTGGCTATATCCTATCAGATTATTGAGAAACATCAGGGAAAAATAAAGGTAATTTCAGAACTGGGTCAAGGTTCAGAGTTTATCGTCAGTTTACCGATTAAGCCGGAGTAATTCCGTAATTTATACAGTATGCTCTCACCGATAACTTTCATTTTTACGTAGATCCACGGTTTCATCAGAACTGGTATGATTCCTATAATCTTCCTAGTTGTATGAGGAACAGTAAAACGATGTATGAACGCGACATAATACCAATGAACAATCAGTCTAGTCCTGTAGATACCGTTTGGCAAGCAGCGAATACCCTATCAACAGAGGAAAAAGCGGAACTGGTAGAACGGTTACTGGGTCAAGAATCGGGGTTAATTGTCATATCCGCCACCAGTCATCTGGCTGACTATATCATCGCTCAGACTAACCTATTATCCAGAACAGGTTTGGCGTATGTATGGAGAGCGATCGCGAATCGGATGATTGGCGAAGAACATGATCCTTGGGGTTAACTATGCGACTTCAGCACGTTAGGAAAATCACCACGATTCAGGGTGCTATTCTGGTGATTGAAATCAGGGAACGGGAAAGACTGGATATCCAACCCAGTAGGGGCGCATCGCGATGCGCCCTTTCCCATAATGTTTATAATTATTATCAATTAAGCTGTTCAGCATTTAAATGTCAGTAATGACGAAAATATTGTAGTGCGTTTAGCGAAGCCATGCCGCAGGCTTTGCATCTTCCTTGCTACTAATACCCTATGTAAATGCATGACAGCTTATTCAGAATAGACGCGAATTTAAAACGTCCGCAGCCCGTCAATGAACTGAGAAATGATTATAATTGTAATGGGAGTTTCTGGCTCTGGCAAATCTAGGGTAGGTCAAGCCTTAGCTCAACGCTTAGAATGGCAATTTCGGGATGCTGATGACTTTCATACTCAAGTCGCCAAAGAGAAAATGAAACAGGCAATACCCCTCAACGATCAAGACAGACAACCCTGGTTAGAGGTGATGCGATCAGCCATTGATCGGTGGATAATGGCAGGTAAAAATACAGTATTAGCCTGTTCAGCGCTCAAGTCAAGTTATCGTCAAGTTTTACAGATTCAAGATTCACAAGTCCAGTTTATTTACCTACAAGGTAGCTTTGAACTCATTTATAAACGGCTTAAACATCGGCAAAACCACTTTATGAAAGAAAGCCTGCTACAAAGTCAGTTTGAAACCTTAGAAGAACCGACTCCCGCTGAAGCCATCCACATTGACGCTTCCCAATCTCCAGAGGTAATTGTTCAAGAAGTGATCAATCAGTTGAACCTGGAGTAAATTTTGTTGATCGTTGATTGTTCATTCTGTTATTTGCTCCCAGACGCGCCATGGCGCGTCTCTACATTGCTCCCCCTGCTCCCTCTGCTTCCCCTGCTCTCTAACCCACCACAAAACTTATTCAGCAACCCCTAATTACCCCCATTTCCCGGCGAACAATCGGGTAACTCACTAGCGGGAACCACTGAATCGGAACTGGCAAATCCTTGCAATTTTTGTTTATAATCAACTAATTGTTGCCGAACCTCTTGGGAGTCAATCTGACCGATCATCCGATTGATCACATTAATCGCTTGTGACCAGTTTTGAGTACAAACAGCTTGTCGCAATTGGGCATTGAGGTTAGCTGGAGGGGAACTAACTGTTCCAGTAGCACCTTCCGGAGTAACTGTTCCGGTACCTCCTCCCGCCAGTCGGAAGGAATTAAAAAAGCCCTGAATACTTTTTTGCAAATAGTTTTCTTTGGACGTAGCGACTCCTAATAAATAGACCCGCTGATTGACTAAATAAAGCCGATATCTACCACTAACACCTTCCGGGTGCTGCATTCTAAATGCTTTGCCAGAATAATTATTTAAATTAATCGTTTGCTGATTTAAGAGTTGCCCAGCCATACTTTCGGATAATCCCAGCACCACTCCGGTTAAAAACTCATTGATTTGACCCGAAGTTTGGATCATAGTGCTAAAATCCCCCGGTAAATCAAAGTAAGCTACCAAGTAGTTTGCTTCGTTAGGACGTTCAACGGTAAATGACTTCAAGTTGAGTGGAGCTAATTCAGTGTTAATTGTGTCCTGTTCTTGGCGAGGTGTACCGGGCATTAAGACAGTGAAATTGCCTTCGGCTGAGGAGAAGGGTTTCCAAATGGATTGGGCGACTTGAATCAGGGGTTCAGCCCGCCCGATTCTCGGTGTTGCTGATCCACTCACCAGCAAGGTGGTGATTAAGAATGGGAGTAGTACCTTGGTATTCATGGCTCTATTTATTTGGCAAGGTTATCAGCCTCACTTTAGCCGAAAAAGACGGATACAGAAAAGGCGCACTGTCAGTAGTGCGCCCTCGCTTATTCATTGGTAACAGAGGCATAAGTTTGCGACTCCTGCCATAGCTTGCAGAGAAAAAACTCGGTGCGATCGCTTAACTTGACGACAAAGACACCCTCTTCACCCTGGGGATTAGAAGTCATCCAAGTACCTTTCAGGGTGACTTCGATATAATCAGCATCGCAAATCGACAGAGAAATCTCATCGATTAGTTGTTGCCGAACCGCCTTTTCCAAGTCAGCCAAGTGAGGCATATCAACAGGCAGTAAAAACGAGGCGGTGCTAGATTCGACCCAGAGACTGGACGCGGCTCGTAGAGCCAACATGACTCGGGCAGTCACCCATTCCTCTAGAGACCCCGCTAGACGCTCGAGGTAAAAGCTATTTTCAGTATAAGTAAGTTTCAGCATGACCTGATATCTCCTATTATTCCAGGTGGACGTGCTGTTCGCGCCAGAACTGTTCGGCAAATGCCACAGTGGGATGCATAGGCGCTTTGGGCTGGGTGAGTAGAGTCATTCCCGCTTGCTCAGGCGTGCGATCGCCTTTTTGACTATTGCACGATTGGCAGGCAGTAACTACATTGTCCCAACGATGGTTTCCGCCCTTAGAGCGGGGGATAACATGGTCGAGGGTGAGCCGTTTTGGGCTACCACAGTATTGGCAACGATGCTTATCCCGACGTAAGACTTCCCGGCGATTTACGGGCGGGACTTTCCAGACGCGATCGCAATTGGCTTTGGTCAAGCGAATCTGTTCGGGAACCAGCAAGACTAAGCTGGGTGAATGCACCGGATATCCTTGACCACTCAACCAATCTAGCGGTTCGGCTTTGCCCGTAATCAAAAGCGTCACCGCCCGCTTCATATTGACTCGACTGAGGGGTAGGTAGTTCTTGGAGAACACCACCACTGAACGCCTTAATCCGTCAGTTACACTCGTCACGCTTTTTACTCCTTGGTATAAGAAACCCCGCTGCTGTTTGAGTCAGAGCGGGGGATTTGAAAAACGGTATGGTTTTCTTGTCCTATATCGGTACGGCTTGGATGCGCCTGTACCTCCCGCTGTTGTAATCCGGTTTTGGATTGATGGTTGTTAAATGCTCAGCCTCAGAATTAAAGAGGGTTCCGATTTGGGCTGTACCCTGTTCTATCCAGCGATATCCATCCCCAATAAAAAACTCCACCGACAAACCCGCTGAGCGCCAATCGCCGAGGCGACTGGTATCAGGGCAAGGGGTGGAGAAGGATAGATGAAGGCTCACAGGAGGTAATTTGTTTCAATACTGCTTTTTAAATACTACACTTGTATTACGAACCTGTCCACATTGTTGAGGAAAAAAACATGATACGTACTGCGCCTAAGACTTCAACCACTGACATGGAAGTCACCAGTATCCGCTTGGAGAGAGAGTTAAAGGAGAAGCTCAAGGATCTGTCAGGCAACCAAGGCTATCAAGCCCTGATTCGAGATATCCTCTGGAACTATGTCCAGCATAAGTCAGGCGATTATCGACCCAACTTTTCCGTCTACGATATCAGAGCCAGCATTCGGGCTACCGCGCAGCAAGAAGAACGGTGTGTCCTCACGGGCAAGTTTATTCAACCCCAGGAACCGATGTTATTAGGACTGACGTTTAACGGCGATATGGTACCCCTCAGTCTGGAGAGTATGCCGCCGGAGACATCTAGAGCTAAAGCGGCGCGTTAGGCATCCATCTATTCAAAATGTGCGATCGGTAGGGATACGACAGATCGTGTCCCTACTATAAGTCCCGTTAAAAGTCATGATGGAAATTGTGGAGAAGGTGAACGCGCTATGGCGAAAATCAAAATCCTGCAAGAGGGTCAGTCCTACACTTTTCGGTCTTACTTCGAGTTACCCTATGAAGCGGATGATATTTTAGCTGAGTTCGACTACTCACTCGCAAGAGCCGAGTTATCTCTACCTAAAACGACTAAGCAGCTAGACCGACTGCCAGAACTCAAGCAAAAAATAAGAACTGTCTTGCCTTTTATCAGTCTTAGTAATGAAACAGCCCGAAGAGAAACATTAGTATCTCCAATTATGTTGGAGGTGATTTGTTATTGCCAATGCCAAATGCGAATTGAATATCCTTTAACCGTCAACAACTGGCTCAAGGGCAATCTTGATTATCTATTGCGTTCAAGGAATAACTTGGTCGTTGTTGAAGCCAAAAATGATGACCTGACTAGAGGATTTACTCAGTTAGCTGTTGAGTTAATTGCTCTATCCCATATTGAGGAACAAAATGTGTTTTATGGGGCGGTGACAATGGGTGATGTTTGGCGGTTTGGTAAACTGGAACGCCGTCAACAACAAATTACTCAAGATATCAATTTGTTTAAAGTACCGGATGACTTGGATAGCTTAGTCAGAATCCTGCTGGGAATCTTGGAGGGAGAGTGAGGGCGATCGCAATACATGACTCATGTTGGCAAGGAAGGTGCTTTTAGCGCGGTTGGCAGCTTCGGCAACGTCTTTTGCCTTTTCCAGTTCAGCTTCGGCTTTTTTGCGATCGCGAATTTCCTGTTCTAAGGGGATTAATTGTGTTTAAACTCAGATGGCTACAACAAATAAAAGTATTGAAACCAGAAATCTGGCTATTATTCATTGCTTTTGTCGTGCCCTCTCTGCTGCTCTATTCAGATTTTTTGACCAGACAGTTTTTCTTTCTCACCCTAGGCGGCTTTCCAACAGTCGTCATGATGATCTATGTGTCTATCAACAGAGTTGCTCCACATAAACTAGGGCTTTCGCTAGAGCTTTCATCAGTACGCGAGATACTACCCTCTACTTTGTCCGTACTTTTGTTAGGTTGTATCTTTTTGGCTTTGCTCCCTTGGTTTTTAGGTTATCCTCGTTCTCTGTATCTAGAGTTCAGTTACTATGGCTGGTATTTGGGTATGTCGGTATTTCAAGAGCTGGTATGGAGAGGATTCGCTTTCCTGATGTTAGAAAAAATAATTGGCTCTCATGAGAGAGCTGTGATACTCTGCTCTGCCAGTCTTTTTGCTTTCTCCCACATTTACTTTCGTAGTGTTCTAATCGTGGCTGGAACCTGGCTGTTGGGCTGGCTATGGGGGAAAAATTACTGGAAGTTCAGAAGTATTTCTGGTCCTGTAGTTGCCCACTATCTTGTGGGGTTTCCTTTTATTCTCTTCAACTACATGGGCGGTAATCAGAGTTGGAGTCTATTCTGACACCTGTGTTATGCTCTTTGCACTTTGACGTGGTGAGAATGTAGGACATCGGTCAAGAGAAACCCGGTTTCTGGGGGGGAAAGGTTGATATGGAGTTGTTATCCTCACGAGAAATCCGGTTTCTAGTGCAAAAAGGTAGAATTTCTGCCTTGCGATAGTACAGCTTTGCCGATGAAGGGGTTAAGGTAAAGCTGTTGAAACGATTAGGCTGTAATGAGTTCAGACCCAAATAACACATCACCGGAACAGGAAAAGGCTTCAGAGCAAACTCCAACGGTTGACCCAAAGGATTTAGCCATGAAACCCGGTTATATTGCCGATCGCAATCCTGAGGAAACTGTAGACAATCCAGCCGTAACACCGCAAATGCCCAATGATCCCAGTGATGATCGGGGAGATTTAAGGCGGGATTAACGACAACGGAATTTCCCTGATCTCAGACGTTCCGCCGGAACGTCTCTACTGATATCATGTCCGGTCAAACACCCCTAATAAAAATTTCTCCGCGTCTCCGTGTCTGGAGCGTCTGGAGCGTCTGTCCTAATTATGGGTAATCGTTAGGACATGATATGATTGGCTATTTTAGAGGCGCTCTAACTAATCGGGTTACCGACAATAGGGAGACTCAATCGGAACAAATGCTAAACCGTAATGTCGGTTACTACAGGGTACAACCTGTACTAATAATCCTGGCGGATTCCAGCGATTACCATTCGGTTCAAACTTAATGGTTCCGGTTGCTCCTTCAGCACTAAAGTTAGAAGCCATTAATGTTTCTTTCATGCCTATGCGTGTAGGTTTATCTTGCATGGCTAAAGCTTGCCTGTGGGCACGAGCCGCATCATAGGTGAGAGCCGTTCTCGCACTAACCTCTCCTCCCCACAAGTCACGAGCGTTTTGAATGAATTCTTGATTGGGACTACTCAAGCCCAGCCAAGGCGAAAATAAAACGAACTTGTCAAAGGGTTTTAAATCGGCAATGGCGAGACTCTTCGGACCGTAGAGAGACCAGCTTCCTACTATCCAATTATCACCATTATTAACCTTGACCAAATCAATGGCATGGAAAAGAGAATCCGTCACTTGACCATCTGGAAGTAAAACCAGCGCTGTTTCCCCAGCTTGTTGGTTGACTTCAGTAATAGCTTTTTCGACATTGAAATTCTTCTTCGACAAATTAAACTCTTTTACGTTAACAACCGTTCCGCCCTTTTCTTTGAACCGAGTTTCAAACTCCTGTCGCAGCGAGCTGGTGAAGGGGCTATTGGGATTGTAAAAGACAACCGCTTGTTTTTGACCCGCTTCGTTACGTAGGTAATCGGCTAAATACTTTGCCTCCACTCGATTACTATGAACAGTCCGAAAAAAAACATCTTTCGGCTCTTCTGTCAGTTCTTCAGTAGTCGTACCCGGAGATATCACGACCAATTTGTTTTCTTGGTAAACATCAATCGCGGCTACCGTTGACTCGCTAGTGTAGTGTCCGACAACACCCAGAATCTCTTGCTGTTTCACCAGTGCCTCTGCCCTTTGCTTGGCGGCTTCTGTATCATTACTATCATCAGTTATGACAACTCTCAGACCTATCTGATTCTTAATCGCTTGCTTGGGCAGAAACTTATAGCCGGGAAAGTTCTCAACGAGTTTTTCCTTACCCTCAAAGAGACCCAAATTGACTTCCGTTTGTAATTGGGCAACGCCCCTCAAAATTTCTTGAGCTAATTCTGAATCGGTTACGGATGTAGATTCATTCTGCCTTTGAATCACGGGAACGACAGCAGCAATGGTGTAGAATTTTGCGCCTTGGGCTTGCAGCAGCGCATTGTTTAAGTAAATTAATGTTTCCGGGTCTCTGTTCTCTTTCTGCCATGATTTCTCAAGCAACTCAATCGCTTCTGTATACTTCGATTCCGCTAATAATTTGACCCCCCTTTCCTTTAACCGTGGGGGTAAACGTTGCAGCAGAATTTCTTCTCCACAACTTATCGAGTCCCCCTGATGGGGAGGACAAGTTTTCCCCGGTTCTATGGCAAGTTTATCAAAGCTCATCAGTGTAGATAAAACGACGGCTAATCCCAAGCCAAATCTTAAACCAAGCCTTTGCCACTTATTCCTTGGTGGAGTCCAGGTAAAAGAAGCGGCAGTTGGATGTTGATACATCACAGGTAACCAGGTCGCGTAAGGCAGTCGATCCTCTATCGATTCCAGTCTTTTTCTAGCGATACTAACTGCATTCTGAAGGGAGACACCCTGGGAAAAGTTCTCGATAAAAAAGGTCAGGAATTTATGGGCGACTTCATCGGGTACGGGTTCTCTCATCACAATGACTTGGGGAATCTTTAAGTCAGCTAACACCTTAGCTAACCCCAATCCGTCACAGCTATTAAAAATAGCTAAACTCAAACGTTTTTTTATGGCAGTTGATAGAGCGTTTTGTAACTCATCAACGGTCAGACTTTCCGTTTCATTCAGATAAAGTCTACCTGTGCTACCATCCTCTTCGGTAGAACTATGACCCGCAAAGAAGAAGATATCCCACCCTTGTTCATCGTGAAGCCTATTTTCTAACTGATCTCGTGTCGGTTTCTGAAGCAAGCAGGAATCTATCCCCGGTGTTTTCTTTAAAACTTGTTCGTCAAAGATGATATCGATTCCATCATTTTTGCCGAAAATAGCTAAGAGTCTGATTTGGTTTTTTAGTTGTTTTTGTCGAATTGCCTGATACTCAAACGTACTTAAGATAATTTCAACCGAACCGTGACGTTCCCAAAAATCCCAGAGATGCCAAGGTAATTGCTGAAGCTGAGGGTTGTCAGTCTGAATCAAGACTCGAATGTCATTGTCTTTATAGTTATTTAACTGAACGGCTAAATTCTCCCGGATGCGATGAAATTCATTGGATGTCGCGTTGAGCCATTGGTTGATCTTCTCTTTCAACTGATCCGCGACTTGTTGACAGTCCTCTCTAGAGGTATTGTAATCAGGGAGTTCTTCTAAGCGGGGACTGCGGTAAATTTCCTCAAGTTGGCGATAATTGATCTGCCAATGTTGATAGAGTTGGGTAATCTCAGGGTTAGCCGGTAAACGTCCGCTAATTCTCCCTTGGTAAGAGTAACCTTTCTCCCCCCATTCCAGGATGACTCGAATTCCCCTGTCAACATCACCATCAAGGGTTAAACATACCACTCGACTCATTACCGACTCCTTTCACTCTCAACGCCGTTAGACCGCAAAGTTTTCGGTGAAGCTGGCTTCTGCCAACGATAATTTTAGCGTAAACTGTTCTTTGAGTTTACCGCGAAATCGTTTGGTGAGTATAGTCGAATTGATCCTGGCTGAACGTTCGGAAAACACTTGTCCGGCTTCATCAATTATGCTCAAGGTTAGACCCAGGGGGAGAGTTTCGCGATCGCGGGGATGAATTTGCACTTCTATATCCATTTTTTTCTCGACGATTTCGGTTAAACTGACAACTAAGTCTAGGACGTAATCCGTCTGGTTTGTGCCTAATTTTATGGGTTTAACTCCTGTCACTCTAGACCTCCTCATTCCCAATTGACTTGGAAAACTCTCTGAGTCCTTTCCTTGCCTATTGTTGTGAGAAACAGGAGTGACTTGACGTGGCTTTGGCATAAAACGCCATGCGGGTTGCGGTGCTGAGGGTTTAAACGCGGCGGTAAAATTTTGCCAACCTCCCTCAAAGATATTCTCAAACCACTGACTCAAGTTGATTAGTGTCATCAGGGTTTCTATCTCCTCCAGAAAGTCTTCCAGGGAACCTAACTGAATCAACGGTAACTCTGATGTTTTCACTGTTTTGACAAATCCCAGTAGTGTTCCTTCGGTGAGAGATTCGTTGAACTGCACAACTAAATAGCCAATTTGGTTTCCCTTAAGTTCAGCAGGAATCTTAACCACCTGCGACTCTGAGCAGACTGGAAGGCACTTTATTGTCCCTATATTTTTGAGTAATAAATCGGCAATGTCTGTAGGCGTTGATTTTGCTAAATTTTGGCTGCAATTTCCTGATAAATATGTCTCAATTCCCATACACTGACAGTAAAAATTAACAGCATTTATGGCGAGAATAGCAAGGTAAATTTGTTGCGCTATTTTAGGATTAGACTGCTGTTTTGCCAACTGGTTTGCCCGATAATGTACGGACTTGGTTAACGCTACACTGAATGTTGGTTTGGGTAAGATGTCATTCATGATTACCGTCTTGAATTAATGACTAAAATAACTAATACAAATATTCTCGCAAATGGGAAGAAAACCGAGTCAAGCAACGGTCGTAAAATCGACTTAGGGTTGACAGTGGTATTTTTAAATGCTCGGATAATTCTCGCCACGAATATCCTTCAATTCTCTTGATCACTAAATATTGAAAATTGACCTCTGTATGATTCGAGATATGTGTGGCTTGAAAAAGACCATCTGGATCTTCTTTGATCCAGAAGATGATTTCCGAAGATAAAAAAGGATTTAAGTCTGATGTTACAAGTTGTTCTAGATTTTCAGCACCCAGTCTTTTGTTGCGACAATTGCTAGGTTTCACAAATGAGCTGAATGTCTCATTAATAGCATCAATAAATCGTCTTTTCATGATAAAATTAACCCATGCTATTACTTCTCCTCTATTCTGATTATAACTATCAATATTTTGACAGATATAAAGAAACGTCCGATTGCAGGCGGAACTATAAATATCCTCATACAACCCAGAAAACTGACCCGAATAGGGACGACAAAGCTTACCGGAACGCTGAATAGCATTGACTAACCGGGTTAACGCTATTTGCCGCATTTTCGTATTAGCAGGATGCTGTTGAGCTTTGATGGCTAGCTGCCTGAGTTCTTTATTGAGTTGCTGATTACCCACCATAATATCAAGACACTCGAATCCCTATAACTCGGGTTGATCAAATCATCTGCTTTGATCTAGTAGTCGGGTCAATGGTGAGACGATTATGCCAAACTCCAGTTTTTGTTACAAAGCTTAACACTATTCCCGATTTACTCCCCATTGTCTCACCCTTGTGCAGAAAAAAGCGGCTTCTGGGACGAATAGAAAAATACAAGCGCGAAATTCAATCTTGACTATGAAAGCGAATTATCAGAGGTTGGCGTTAATTGGTGGTCCAGTTCTAGCAACGATTGTGTTTGTCTGGCTGCGGCTGGTGAATCAATCCCTGGATGAGTGCTGGACTGCAGCCGTAACCGTACTCTGTGCCGTCTGGTGGTGCTTCGAGCCAATCCCGATTCCGGCTACGTCGCTAATCCCGTTTGCGGTGTTTCCCGGCGCTGGTGTGCTGAGCGACAAACAGGTAGCCACTGCCTATGGTCATCACCTGATCATGTTACTACTCGGCGGATTTATGCTTTCGACGGCGATTGAGAAAAGCGGAGTCCATCGTCGTCTAGCTATTGGGATGGTGCGTCTCGTGGGCAGGGATGGGGGCAAAACTCTCGTGCTAGGATTCATGCTGGCTTCAGCCCTACTGAGTATGTGGGTATCGAACACCGCCACAACACTGATGCTGCTACCAATAGCCGTAGCGGTACTAGAGCAGTGTGCCAATCGACGGCTGGAAGTGCCGTTACTCCTGGGAATCGCCTATGGAGCGAGTGTTGGCGGGATTGGTACTCCTATCGGTACGCCGCCTAATGTCATTTTTCTTGCCCAGTACGAAGAAATTACCGGCAAGGTTTTCAGTTTTCTAGACTGGATGAAATTGGGTGTACCTGTCGTCGTGTTAATGGTGCCTTTAACTTGGCTGTGGCTGACGCGGCATTTGCGGGGTAAATCAACGCTGGAACTCCCCACACTCAATCCTTGGAGCGCTGCCGAAAAACGGGTACTGATTATCTTTGTGATCACGGCTCTAGCCTGGAGTACGCGCATTGAACCCTTTGGTGGCTGGAGTCGGCTGTTGGGTACGCCAGAAGTGGGGGACAGTACGGTGGCACTGTTCATGGTTGTGGTGATGTTCATCCTACCTGATGGTCAAGGGGGTAAACTACTCGACTGGGAAACAGCGGAGCGCATACCCTGGGGTTTACTCATTCTCTTTAGCGGCGGGATTGCCATTGCCAATGCCTTCTCGGCTTCAGGTTTAAGCGAGTCTTTGGGACAATTGCTATCGAATCTGTCAGTTTTGCCGATGCTGTTAACACTGGCACTTATTTGCCTAGTTGTCACCTTTCTGACTGAAGTCACTAGCAATACAGCAACAACCACCCTGCTGATGCCAATTTTGGGTGCAGCGGCATTGGCTGCCAAATTAGAGCCAACCCTGCTGATGATTCCTGCCACGATTAGCGCTAGTTGTGCTTTTATGCTGCCAGTCGCTACAGCTCCCAATGCGATTGTCTACAGTACAGGAAAGTTCCCTATCAGTCGCATGGTACGTGAGGGTTTGGTGTTGAATTTTTTCGGCACATTGGTGATTACTCTGCTCTGTTATTCCCTGCTTGAGATCAATTAATCAGTTACCAGGAAATGTAGCGTCTCAGTGACTCAGAATAACTTGAAAGACAAGATTTTAAGCAGGTCAAATCGGATTATGTTGAATTCTCGACAACTTCACCGAATCGCCATTGTAATCATGGCAGTTTTCGTGACGATTCTAATTCCAATCACCCATTCAACTGCATCAGACATTCCCTTCTACTGGGATTCCATCAATGTAGAAATGGATGTTCAACCCAATGGTGATATGTGGGTGACAGAAACACAGCATTATGTTTTTACCGATGATTACACCAACGAACGATATCGCTACATCCCTCTGAACAAGGTGGATGAAATTACCGATGTTACAGTTACAGAAAACGGGCAACCTTTAGCGACGACGACAGGAATTGAAAACAATCAACTTTGGATTCGCTGGCAGCATCCTCTGAACCCACCTGAATCTCATGTTTTTGTACTCAAGTATCGCGTCATCGGCGGGATACAAGTCAATGGTGACAAAACCCAGGTTTACTGGAAAGCCATTTTTGCGGAGCGCCAAGTATCTGTTCTATCGGGTACGGTTACTGTTCACTTACCCGAAGTCCTCTCAGGTCAAGTCAAAAGCTACACATCCTATGGAATTCCCGCTACTCGTCGCACTCTTGATAGTAAAACCTTTGAATTTGTTGCCAGTCAAGCATTACTACCTGGGCAGGAACTCGAAGTACAAATCATCTTTCCCTCATCGGTTTTGAATCTTCCTCAACCTCAATGGCAGCAATTTAGGTTTGATATTCAACAATTTTTTATCTATCTGCTCTGGAGCTTACCAGTCATTGGTATAGCTATCATGAAAGTTCTTCCCCGCCGATGTCCGCGTTGTGGAAAGCTGGCGCTCGAAACTCGGTCTCAAGTCTTGGTTTATCCAACCTCTTACAAGGGTAGAAAGCGAGTGACTCTGGATTGTAACAACTGTTTTTACCATCGCGAATTTGAAGTAACTATCCCCTGTAGTGGTGGCGACGGCGGTGGCGGTGGCGGTGGCGGTGGCGGAGGTGGCGGTGGTGGCGGTGGTGGCGGTGGCGGTGGCGGAGGTGGAGGTGGCGGTGGCGGTTAAACTAAAGTGCCACGCCAAGTTAACGCTTGTTCGCTTCAATATGAGTACATCATACCAGCTGATAAACCAGCACCCACCTATGCTAGCCAGTGCAAAAACCTGACTCAAGCCAAAAAAGACATCCCTGAACTCAAGCAAGTACATTCGCAGGTGTTGCAACAAACCCTCAAGCGGTTACAGTTAGCGTTTAAAGGAATGTGGGGTATAAGACATGATTAATCAACTCTTGAATGATCGCTACCGTATTCAATCCATGCTCGGTCGCCAAAGAGGGCGGAGGACTTTTTTGGCGAGTGATTTACAAACCCATTCGCCCGTTGTGATCAAATTACTTTTGCTTGATCCGGATTTTACTTGGGAGGATCTGAAACTGTTTGAACGAGAGGCAAAAACTCTCAAGGCTCTTGATCATCCATTAATTCCTCAGTATCTTGACTCCTTTGAGGTTGATACCCAGTTAGGCAAAGGGTTCGCCCTAGTGCAAAGTTACATTGAGGCGCGATCGCTCCAGGACTGGATGCAAGTTGGGCGTCATTTCAGTGAAGCAGATCTCAGGGCAATTGCCCAGGAATTATTAGAAATTTTGGATTACCTCCACACCCACCAACCACCTGTCATTCATCGGGATATTAAGCCAAGCAATATTCTGTTGGGCGATCGCAGTGGGAATAGTCTTGGTCAAGTCTATCTCGTTGATTTTGGCTCAGTGCAAACGGTAGCAGATGGTGGCACGATTACAGTCGTCGGTACCTATGGTTATATGCCACCTGAGCAGTTTGGTGGCAAGACAATTCCTGCCTCAGATTTGTATAGCTTGGGTGCTACATTAATTGACTTGCTAACTAGAACCCATCCCGCTGATTTACCCAGCCGCAACGGTTGTATTCGGTTTGAGGGGGAACGACTCGCCAGTAAGCCGTTCCAAACCTGGCTTAAATTACTAATTCAACCCGATCTTAGTCAGCGATTCAAGAATGCTCGGTCAGCCTTGGATGCTTTACAAAAGGAGCAACTGACACTACAGTCCTTAGCAAAGGTTCACGTAAAGCCTAGGGGTAGCCGAGTTGTTCTAACTAAAACGGATGACCAACTACAAATTGTTATTTCTCCGCTTCCCCTTAAACAGAAACTCCAAGTTATTTTTTCTGGGTTGAAGCAAACGAGCTTCTGGTGTCTTCTCTTACTGTTAGGCTTTTGGAAACTTGAAACTTTATTATTGGTTGCACCATTTACGCTGTGGATAGTTTCGTCAATATGGATAAAGATTATTGGCAAAATATTTGAAGAGATTCAGTTGTCCATTGAGCCAAGAGAGATTTACTTAACTAGGAACTGGTTAGGTATTAAAAAAAGATATTCATCACCAACCAAAGATATCATCAAACTTGAGCGCGTCACCTACAAAGAATACTTCGACACCATGCAAAAGACCAGTAAGCCAAAACTTCTGTATAGTGGACTGAATATCTGGGTAGGGAATCAATGTTATGCACTGGAAAAAGGCTCGTTGATTGGGGGAATACGCCAATTGACTCCAGTGGAGCTAGACTGGCTAGCCGTTGAGTTAAGTGATTGGTTGGATTTGCCCATTCAAACCGCCGGGGAAGTCCCTATCTTAGGTAATCAAAGTGGGATATCCACTGAGGTAATGAATACGGAGTCCAATTTCAGAGACAATACCTCAGACATAGACAGTGCCTCAGAGAATGATTTATCCAACCTCTGGTTCTTTTTTTGAAGCAAAAATAGTTTAATCAACATTGCCTAAATTACCTTAGGTCAAAAGTTACAAGCATTAGGTAAATTTTTGATTTCTTTCCGGAAATGTTTCAAGGTATAGAGTACAACAGATGTAGTGGTCTTTAACTTCTAAACAACCATACCAAAAATACAACCATGTATGTTAGCAAGCAAACTACCAATGAATTAGTTATTCAAAGAGAAAAAGCTACCTGGCTACACAAAGTATTTGCTTTTTTCTTGCTCTCACCATTTTGGGCTGTAGCGTTCGCTCTGGTGGGTCTTCTTTTATCTCCCTTTAACATCTTTACTCTTTCTTGCAATCGAGTTGAAGCTACCTTGGTTGAATGCGAGTACACTCATGATGAACTTTTTGGTCTTATTAAAGAACCCATTATTAAAACGGGATTGACTAAAGAGGCTATATTAATTACTGACCACTCGGTAGCTTTAGTGATTGTTGATGGGCGTGTTAATATTTTAAATTCTAATATTATATATGAATCTAGTAACCATGAGGCTGTAGCCACACTTGCCTCAGAAATTAACAGTTTCATTAACTCTAATGAATCCTCTTTAATCCTTAAACGCATTAACTGGGAAGAAGAACAACAGTTCATAGGCGCGTACATTTTTATTTTACTGTTCACATATATGTGGATTTCCAGGTTAATTTCTATTATTAAATCTATGATTTATGACGCTAAAAGTAGAAGCTTTACATTAAGTAAAGCAACTAATACATTTATTGATAAGCATGGAAATAAAATCAAACAGTACGAACTTAGCAAAATTAATAATATTGAACAAAATAAATACGAATCTAGTGATATAGATGAACCTAGTACTTATGCCTTATTTTTAGTGTTATCTTCCGGAGAAAGGTGTCTGCTAATGGCGACTTTTAACGAAAATGAAGCGCTCTTAGTCAAACAAACAATTGAGGATTTTATTCAAGAATAAATAAAGAAACAGACTTTTTACGTTATTGTGGACGGCTTTTCAACGGTTGAAGTAAGATTAATTGGATTGACTTCACCGCCTAATTGCACAACCAGTGCTTGGGTTCCGGCTAATGTCCCGACGTCAAAGTCACCTTATACTGGACTACCCATCCGTGCTAAATAAACTTTATCGTAATAGGAAATGAAATGTTATGGTCATAACTCGCAAAAACCTGTGGGACTGATTGGACAGATTGGCTGTGGTATAGGATTGTCTTTAAGGTGAAGCCTCCTCAGATTGGTAAGCTCAAAAAGAGAACTGACATCTGTTATTTGGTTAGAGTTGAGGTGAAGCCCTCCTAGATTGGTAAGTCCCGACAGAGGACTGATATCTGTTATTTGGTTAGAGTTGAGGATAAGCCCTCCTAGATTGGTAAGTCCAGACAGAGGACTGATATCTGTTATTTGGTTATTGTCAAGGATAAGTATAGTCAGATTGGTAAGTCCAGACAGAGGACTGATATCTGTTATTTTGTTATTGCCAAGGACAAGATAACCCAGATTGGTAAGTTCCAACAGAGGACTTACATCTTTTATTTGGTTACCACCGAGGATAAGCCCAGTCAGTGAGGTAAGTCCAGACAGAGGACTGATATCTGTTATTTTGTTATTGTTGAGGTTAAGCACAGTCAAATTGGTAAGCCCAGAAAGAGGACTTACATCTTTTATTTGGTTGTTCCAGAGGTAAAGCTCAGTTAGTGAGGTAAGTCCAGACAGAGGACTTACATCTTTTATTTGGTTATAGCCAAGGACAAGATAATTCAGACTCGACAGAATTTCATCGGCTTGAGAACAATCACTTGTGCCTGCTTCTTCTAACAGTACCTCAACTGTTTTTCTTAAAGAGGCTGATAAACTGCCTCGTTGGAGACACCACTTTCTAAAAGAACTCCCCAGACTGGGTTGGGCAGCTATAGCAACTCCATATCCCCATCCCCACAGACTTAAGGAGAGGGTGATAAAACTAATCCGTTTCATTTCCTGGCTTTGATACACTCTCGCCTCCAGATTATCCCGTTTATTACGATATGAGGGTTATAAGTAGTCGAACAAAAGAAAACGGCACTGTATGAAGTTTTGTAATCCTTGTTGGGCATCCGTTGTGGAGAAAGGCAATGGTGGGCGAAAATTACCATTACCTCCTCAAGCACTGAGGTAGTGAACAACCTCAGTTAAAGGAAATTAATTCACCGACAACCGGAAGCCATTCAGCAATAATTAAAGCAGAAATACCACACTTGGCGATTCCATCGTCTAACCCAGCACCACCAATACTTAGTACACTTGCCACCCTATTAACATGAAGATCTTTTAGATGCAGTAGATCACACCCAATAGTTGTTCCTAAGACACCTCCAGCAAAAGCAACTGGAACATCAAGACGAGCAACACCACTTGTCACTAATCCCATTTCTGTAAAAGCAGCTATGAATATCATTGATGCAAAAACAGCTATGAGTGTTATAATCCAAAAACCTGAGAAAGTCAAATAAATCCCTATTCCTGGTAATACAGTGACAAAAAAATAGCTAATCAGTGCAACAATTGTCATCACGATTAAAATAGCTAAAGGTTGAGTGCGATGAAATTGATAGAGCGCCAAAACGATGGGAATCAAACCGCCTGATACATTTAAGCCGATGTAAGAACGGATGTAAGAACCGGGTGTAAGCGATATCAATACTGGCAGGAATTTATAGTATCTGCGACCCTGACATTGTAATACCAGATAGAGCGGCAGGTTGATGAAGCATCCGAAAAAAACCGTAATGATTAAAGGGATTCCTAACCTTGGGGCAATGCCTAAGCGAGTCATTACGAGCGAAAACACAATCGAATAAAATTTGATGGTGAGCCAAAATAATGCACAAAAAATCAGCCCAAATAGTAAACAGCTAGAAACACAACCTTGAGCAGACTTGGGTCTAATCTCCCAGTTAAATTGATGGCGTTGCACTACATCAAAATTCTGATTAAACCAATGTTCAATTCGTCTTTTAAAATTCATCTTTAATTTCTCTTTGATATTGAGAGTCTATAAATTATTTAAAGGCAAAGTGTACTTTTAGGCGATCGCACTCCCAAAACCCGTCAAACCCACAACCAGACAGTGTTTCAATTTTTTGAGAAAGTCGCGATCGCTCCTCACCTCTGTATCACTCCTTTTTTGGGCTGAAGGGGTGTTTTTATGGTCTAATGCCAGAGGGTAAAATTATTAGAAAGGATAACTGAGGGAGTAAGTGAATAGCGTTGTGTTACTCTGCTAAAAATCCTGAAATTTGATACAGTAAGTCTCAGATCCCTCTACAGAAAAGAGCAAACACCTGGGGGAAAAAGAGCAAACACCTGGGGGACTGACTGGGCAAGTTGGCTGTGCGATGGGATTATCTCCAAGGAAAAGCCTCCTCAGATTTGTAAGTTGTGCCAGAGGGCTGGCATCTGTTATTGAGTTGCTGCTCAGGAAAAGTTCAGTCAGATTGGAAAGTCCAGCTAAAGGGCTAACATCTGTTATTGAGTTGGAGTCAAGGTAAAGCTTAGTCAGATTGGAAAGTCCAGCCAAAGGGCTAATATCTGTTATTGAGTTGGAGCCGAGGGAAAGCTTGGTCAGATTGGAAAGTTCAGCCAAGGGGCTAACATCTGTTATTGAGTTCCTGCCAAGATTAAGTACAGTCAGATTGGAAAGTCCAGCCAAAGGGCTAATATCTGTTATTGAGTTGTCCCAGAGCTGAAGCTCAGTACGACTCAACAGAGTTGCATCAGCTTGAGAACAATCACTTGTGCCTGCTTGTTCTAACAGTATATAGACTGTTTTTCTCGTTTCATCTGACAAGCTCCCACCGTTCAGACACCACTCTTTAAAAGAACTCCCCAGACTGGGTTCGGCTGCTATTGCCACCCCACATCCTAATCCCCATATACTTAAGGAGAGGGCGAACACACTAATCCATTTCATTCCTGATTGCACGATTAACCTTCCTTCGGTGGTTTTGGTTTCCGTTCAAAGGCTTGGATACTAGGCTGATCCAGTATGAATCCCTGTTTTGTTCTGGCTCCCATCTTACCGCTAATCGCGTCGTCACCCAAAACTGTTGAATTAATTCAACAGTTTCTCCAGACGGTTCGGCAAGACATATAAGAGACGCTTACCCGGATTTGGGGCGATCGCGGGATTTTCCGACAAGCGTTTGAGATGCTTGTCACCAATGGGCATAGTAAGTCCAAAAGAGCCTCTTTATTTTAATCTATCCCGATTTCTTGCTTGATGGCTTGAGATTGCTCAAATAATTCTCTGGCTTTCTGTTCTTGTCCTAAGGCGCGGTAAACTAGTCCTAAACTGCTTAGAGTTCCCGCTTCGCTTCTTCTATCGCCAATTTCTTGAAAGATTAGCAAAGCTTGCTGAAAAAATTCAATCCCTTTTTCGTATTGGGATAGATTCCTATAAGCTAATCCCAAATTATTGAGAGAGCTAGCTTCACCTTGCCTATCGCCAATTTCTTGAAAGATTGGCAAAGCTTGCTGATAAAGTTCAATCCCTTTTTCGTATTGGGATAGACGTTGATAAGCTGATCCCAAATTATTGAGGGAAGCCGCTTCACCTTGCCTATCACCAATTTTTTGATAAATAGATAAAGACTTTTGCCAAAACTCAATCGCCTCCCGGAATTGACTCCTTTGCCGTTGCTGAATCCCCTGCTGTAATAGTCTATCGGCTTCAGCCTTTGAAGTATTCTGAGTTTGGGTAAATACGGGTGAGAAAGCTAAGAAATTGGCAAGGGCAAGGGATGAGGTAAAGGTTAATCCCAGAAGGGTGACAACCGTTAGCGTGAGTTGGGTAAATAAGCGAGTTCGAGTCATAGTAACGGATAGTACTTCTTTATTTGCTCAACCTTCGTTTATTAATTCTGACGGTTAAGAGTTATTTTATGCCAAAAAGGAATTTTGCAAAGAAAACTTAACACTGGACTTTAGACTAATTCAACAGAGCCTTCCCAAGACTCTATAGCCCTTTGGGTCTGGGTTTCAAGCCTTCGTTGCTTGTAATTCAGTTTCTTCAAATGCCAAAATTTAGTCTAAAGTCCAGTAATTAACTGCCCAAAGAATAATCAAGGTAAAAAGCTGCTGTTGAAGATTTTGGGTTTATGCGTAAGCGCAAAAAGATAACCTGACAATCAGTGGGTGTACAATGTACACCCTTGAACGGATTTGGACTTTGGCATAATGGCACAAACAGATACTAGCAGCCTAGATTGGAAGTAGAACCGTCAGACATAGTTGCACCACACAAGTTTGCACCTGATAAATCCACATCATTCAATTTTGCCTCACTGAGATTGGCATTGCTTAAATCTGCACCGTCTAGTAAGGCATCTTCCAAGTTAACCCCTGTCAAGGTCGCATTTCTCAGGTTCACATTACGTAGGTTAGTGTAAAATTTTGTACCTCTGTTGCTAATAGGAAAACCAATTGCAAGATCAAGCAAAAATTCACCAAAACTGTAATTACCAGGTATATCCTGCAAACGAATTGAAATATCGCTGAGGTTTGATCCTTGCAGATTTGCTCCTTCTAGGTTGGCTCTTTCCAAGTTTGCACCTTGAATGTTGGCATCTTCCAAGTTGGTATTTCTTAGATCAGCATCTTGTATCAAAGTAGGTGCAATCAATTTGGCTCCCTTGAGATTAGCCAGTTGTAGATTAGCACCTTGTAGATTCGCAGCACTCAGGTCTGCACCTTCCAAGCTCGACTCAGTAAGCGAGGCTAAGGTGAGATTACTTCCTGTGAGAACCACTTCAGTGAGATTAGCTTGGCTGAGGTTCGCGCCAACCAGGTAAGCTCTCACAAGTGTGGTACCTTGTAGATTGGCTCCTTGCAGACTCGCACCTTCCAAGTTAGCCTCATTTAAATTAGCACCAGCCAAGTCAGCACCGCGTAGATCACACCGTATACATTCTTTAGTTTCTAATAATCGCTGTACTGGAGAAGAGAAATTTGAGAGAGTGTTTACTTGGCTCTGGGATAAGAGTTCTGCGGATGTAGGAGTTAGACTGAGTTGAGTGTTTAGAGAATTTGGGAGGTTTTCATTGGTGAGAATTGTTAGAAATTTGGTGCGATTGCCTTGATTAGAATCGGGTTTCACAAGGTAGCCAAATTCTAACCTGTGAACTTTATTCCAAATTTGGTAATTCTGAGCAAAGACAGTCTCAAAAAAGATTTTAATCTCTAAACTGGGAAGTTGGTTATCCAAAAACTCAATGGGTTCTCCTTCTTCATCCTCCAGGTATACAGTCAAACTTTCTTCTGTTGCCACTACCTTGCACTTCCCACTTTGATTACTATTGCCAGAAAGTAAGGAACAGCCAGCCTCTTCACCACTGCGTTCATCTAAGGGAATGGGAATTTCTAGTCCTTTACATTGAGAATTTAGGGGAAATTTTGAGCAAAGAATGTATAGTTCCCGCCGAGAAGTTTCTTTATTCTGAGCAGATGTAGGATAGGCAATGAGGATGGAAGCTAAAAGTATGACAGATGCAATTTTCTTATGTTTCATGGAATGTAGCCTGTTGAATACTAGTATCAGGTAATTTATCATAACCACTCTAGAAGAGCCAAGAGGATTTAAGTCTGATACTACAACTTGTTCTAGATTTTCATTGCCCAGTCTTTTATTGCAACAATTGCTAGGTTTAACAAATGAGCTGAATGTCTCATTAATAGCATCAATAAATCGTCTTTTCATTTGCCGCATTTTCGTATTAGCAGGATGCTGTTGTGCTTTGATGACTACCTGCCTGAGTTCTTCATTGAGTTGCTGATTACCCACCATAATATCAAGACACTCGAATCCCTATAACTCTGGTTGATCAAATCATCTGCTTTGATCTAGTAGTCGGGTCAATGGTGAGACGATTATGCCAAACTCCAGTTTTTGTTACAAAACTTAACAGTATTCCCCATTTTCTCACCCTTGTGCAGAAAACAGTGGCTTCTGGGACGAATAGAACCATAGAAGCGCGAAATTAACGAAAGGATCAACACTATGGCAACTGCATTTTTGAATCTTAGTGAATTGGATGGTAGCAATGGCTTTGTCATCAACGGCATTGATCAGCGGGATCGCTCAGGTCGTTCGGTCAGTGGAGCAGGAGATATCAATGGGGATGGCATTGATGACTTGATTATTGGTGCATTCGGTGCTGACCCCAATGGTAACTTGGCGGCAGGAGAAACTTATGTGGTGTTTGGTCACAGCGAAGGTTTCAAGGCTTCACTCAACTTGTCTGAACTAAACGCCATCTTCGGCAGTGACGGGGATGATGTCTTACGCGGTGACTTGAACCAACGCTCCCCCCAAGTTGGTATCGGTGGCGATGATATCATTTTCGGTGGTGAGGGCAATGACCGCATCGGTGGCAAAGGCGGTAATGACTAACTCTGGGGTGAAGCTGGCGATGACCAAATCTGGGGGGATGATGGGGATGACATCCTGCGCGGCGGTCTCGGTCATGATACCCTCACAGGGGATGACTTCTCTGGTGGTGGTGGTAGCGATACTTTTATCATTGCTATGAATGAAGGTACAGATACAATTGTTGATTTCCAAGACGGTGAGGATTTAATTGGCTTAGCCGAGGGTCTCACTTTTGGTCAGTTATCGATTACTCAAGATGGAAAAAATACGCTGATTGGTTTTGAACAGGAGACGTTAGCAATTCTCCAGGGAGTGAATGCTAACCTCTTGAGTGAGGCGGATTTTATTTCGATTCGCTAAATTTTCCGGGCGCACATCGGTACGATAATTTCACCAATATTATCTTAGATGGTAATGGTGGCACAGCTACTGCCACAGTCAATCTTACCATCGCTTAGTTAGCAAAGTGCGATCGCGCCTAAACGCCGGTTCGCGATCGCGCTCTGTGTCTCCTACTGCTTCCTACGTTCACCACAATACTTATTGAACCATCTCTACTGTGAAGTGATACCCATTCTCTAGTATGATTCAGCGCTTATTTCCGTCCAGCCAAGTGATTGAATTCAATATAATCGGGCCAGTCAATTTTTAACATCCGCTCAGGACTATCATGATTGTCAGTTGACCGTTCGATGCGTGTTTTTCTCTTGGGAACGTTGATATGACCGATACTAACGAAACGAGACTGATAATTGTCAAGAAAACTTTTTTGCTGCCAAAACTTTCTCCCGATTTCCTGACAATACGCCACAAAACACTGTGCGCCAGTCAGTTGCTGTATAATTTCTGTCTCTGAGTCTTTCTTCGCTTTAAGTTCAATAAAGATGATGCGCTTTTTAGTGTCCGTGTCAGCAATGATGACAAAATCTGCACGTTTGCATTCACCACGATTGCCTTTGAAAACGGCATTAGATGCGCTAAAAGCATCTGTTTTGATCACAATAACTTGATCATTATCGGGCATCCCATTAACCGTGACAGAGTAGTCACTTGCTTCTTCGAGAATAACTTGATTTTTGCCGTAATTATTTTTCGTTAATGGCACTGTCGCGGTGTCTTTAATCATCTCTTTGAGGATAGCAATATCAGACATTACTCCTCACCCCAGACAATCGCTTCCTGAATTCGGTTCATTGTTTCAATAGTTCTATCGAAGCTGTGGGCTTCAATACCAAATTCTGGATCGATATTGGCTGGCGTAAGGGTTTGGCATTTAGATTTTTTCGTCTTTCCCTCTAGTTGTATCCATGCTTCTTCTGCAATATAGACTTTAACCTTTTCAGCACGGAGCAGTTCCGCTTTCTGATAACCTTCTTCTTTAGCAATACGCTGAAGATGTGGTTTGTCATGGTTTAACATGATCAGCGTATTCAATTCTTTAATAAGATAATCGCTGTGGGTGGTGATAAAAACCTTAATACCAAGGTTCACCAGTCGAGCAAAGAGCCGTGCAATGCGGCGCTGGTTTTCGGGATGCAAGTTTAGCTCGGGTTCATCTACTAGGAGTAAATCACCGGGCTGGGCTTCGTGGTTCAGGTAAAAACCGATGTATAGAAGGGAACGCACAGCACTGGAACTTTCATCCATGGCAAGTTTGACTCGTTTTCCCTTTGGCTGGTAATAAAGCTCATCGTTACGGCTGACGGAATATTCACCGCCGATGATGTCAGCAAAATCTGACAATACATCGGCATAGTTATCAACAATAAAACTGCTTTTTTTGACAAGGCTTTCTAGTTTTCGGGTAAACTCCACATTGGTTTTTATTGGCAGTGCATAATCTTCATAATCTTTGAATAAAATCTCTATGGGATTGATCTGCTGATCAGCCTGACCCATTTCTTCAAGTAAGCGGTTACGGGCGAAATTCAACTCTTTGCGAAAAATGGCAGCACCTGTCCGTTCAGCGCTGGCAATGAAAGGGTTAGGTAGAAGTTGGGCAAAGATGATGTCTTTAAGGGCATCAGCAATAATCCGTTCAATAATATCTACTGGTATCTTTGCTTTTTCTTGTTCAACTAAAAGGGTGATAACGAGTTCTGTGCTTTCTTCGCTTTTAGTCATTGAAAAAATATCTGAACTCGCGGTACTCATTCTCCGCTCAAATCGACTGTTTAGCTGAATATGTTTGGTGTCCAAATTCACATGAAATTCGGTTTCTTTGAATCGGTCTGCTGATGTAGCAAAAATCTTTGATAATTGCTGGGTATAGTCTTGACACCCTTGAAGAACAATCTGTTGAGCTTGTTCAATATATTCGGTTATATCAATACGAGCTGCACCTTCTGCCAGTAATTGTTCGATTTTATCAGGGTCGATCTCGATAGAAAATATCTGCCGCCAACTATACAAAAAACCAAACAGGGCATAAGTGGCGTAGGTTTTGCCAGTATTGTTACCACCACAAATGATTGTCAAATCGCCAAGCGTGAATTCGGCTTGCTTTAAAACACCAAGATTTTTGATTTGAATTTTCATTGCTTGCTATTATATTCAAAACCTCAATGTCTGCTATAGCAGTCACCAAGCCCATTAAGGCATCAGATGGATACTATATTTGATGATTTAGAATTATGGCAAAGAAACCGTAGGGGCGCACCGACGTGCGCCCGATTTAACCATAAAACCTATCCCACAATTTTAGCTGTGTCAGTCCAGTAGAGTGAAAAGATATCTGTAGGGGCGGGTTTCATCTTTATTGTTGCGATCGCACCCAGATGCGACTCGCGCCCGCCCCGATTTTCTCTCCTAAGAGCCTGTTGGGTTTCGCTTACGCTCTACCCAACCGACAAGAACTACGATCGCGATCGCATCTGCTTCTCCTTGCCCAACCAACTCAAATTCCCATCACCTCGGATTCGCCACCGATGGCTTTAAATCCACTTGAGTCTCACCCACAGGCTGATAGCCATTCTCTGGTAGAGGGCGTCGTTCCTCAATCAAGCCAATCGTATCACTCACCTTTTCCGGGAAAATCACCACCAAACCACCGGACGTCACGCCGTCTAACGCCGTATTAATCGCGTCGGTTTCATTGAGAATAATGTCATAATCCTGATCCGGATTCGTCTCCAGAACTCCCTTGCGAATCAACTCCGCCGCGTCACCACTAGGACGCCCCCGTAAATCCGCATCTTCTTTAATAATGATCCGGTCAAAAATCTCCGCCGAGAGTCGTCCCAGGTTAATGAAATCCTCATCTCGGCGATCGCCTGGTCCACCAACGACGCCAACCCGTTCCCCAGACCAATTGCGGACAAAGCCGCCCACAGCTTCATAACTGGCAGCATTATGGGCATAATCCACTAAGGCATGATACTCACCCAGGTTAAATAAATTCATCCGTCCCGGTGTCTGCGCCACAGACGCCCGGAATGTGGTCAACGCATGACGAATTGCCTCAATCGGAACCCCTTGAGCAAAGGCGGCGAGACTGGCGGCTAAAGCATTGGCAATTTGGAACGGTGCCATTCCCCGCATGGTCACCGGGACATGTTCCGCCTTCTCAATCCGCAGCGTCCATTCGCCTCGGATTAAGGACAAGTAGCCATTTTCATACACCGCCGCCAAACCCCCCTGTCGGGTGTGCGCTTTCACCACCTCGTTGTCGGGATTCATGGAGAAAAATGCCACATGCCCTTTGACCCGCTGTGCCATCGCCATGACTAGCGGATCTTCAGCATTGAGAACGGCATGACCGGCTGGACTCACAGATTCAGCCACTACACTCTTAAGATGCGCCATCTGGTCAAGGGTATCAATGTCACCAATGCCCAAGTGATCTGCCGAGACATTTAAGACAACGCCCACATCACAGGCATCAAAGGCTAACCCCGATCGCAGAATCCCACCTCGTGCGGTTTCCAATACCGCCACCTCAACCGTGGGATCTTTGAGAATTACTTGAGCGCTTTGGGGTCCAGTCGTATCTCCTTTTTCCACCAGATGATCGCCTATATAAATCCCATCCGTGGTGGTATAGCCAACCACATGACCCGTTTGCTTATAAATATGGGCAAGTAAGCGAGTGGTGGTCGTTTTCCCGTTTGTCCCTGTCACCGACAGAATCGGAATCCGACTGGCTTGTCCTGGAGGAAACAACATATCCATCACCGGGGCGGCGACATTGCGCGGTAAGCCTTCCGAGGGACAGACATGCATCCGGAATCCTGGTGCAGCATTCACTTCTACCACCACGCCGTCAATGTCCCGTAGAGGTTGGGTAATATCGGGCGTGACAATATCAATGCCAGCAATATCCAGACCAATAATTTTCGCCACCCGTTCCGCTAACCAAACGTTTTCCGGGTGGATATCGTCCGTCCGATCAATTGCCACACCCCCCGTACTTAGATTCGCCGTTGCCCGTAAATAACAGACTTCATCCTCTTTGAGAACCGTATCCAAGCGATAACCCTGACGTTCTAAGACACTTAGACTCGTATGATCAACGATAATTTTCGTCAGGACGTTATCATGACCCTCTCCTCGATTGGGATCGCGGTTCGTCCGTTCAATCAGTTCCTCAACCGTGGACTTACCATCGCCAATCACACGCGCCGGAATCCGCTGGGCGACGGCTTCAACTTTGCCGTTAATCACCAAGACGCGATGGTCAAAGCCGGGATAATAGCGCTCCACAATCACCGCCCGGGAAATATCTTTAGCGCGATCGTAAGCTTTTTCGGCTTCGTCCCAGTTGCGGATGTCAATCGTAATCCCCCGCCCATGATTACCATCCAGGGGTTTAATCACGATCGGAAAACCGCCCACATACTCGATCGCGCTGTCTAATTCGTCCAAATACAGCACCGTTGCGCCTCGGGGAACCGGAACCCCCGCATCCAGCAAAATCTGCTTCGTCCCTTCCTTATCACAGGCTAATTCCACCCCTAAAATTCCGGAGTAATCACTCAATGTGGCTTGAATTCGCTTCTGATGCACCCCATAGCCAAGCTGAATCATGGCTCTGGCACTTAGGGGAAGCCAAGGAATGCCTCGGGCGTCGGCTTCTTTGACCAGGGCTTCGGTACTCGGTCCTAACGCCGCATCGCGAGCCAGTTCGGTGAGGTCTTTTAAATCTTGATCTAACTCCCGTTGCGGATAGGTTCCGGTATCGATAATACTTTGGCACAAGCGCACAGCCGCCCTCGCTGCATAGCGACCCGCCTGTTCATCAATATACTCAAAAACAACTTGATAAATTCCGGCTGTCCCAGTTTCCCGAGTCCGACCAAACCCAACGCGCATTCCCACCAGTTCCTGAAGTTCCAGCGCCACATGTTCGATAATATGCCCCATCATCGTGCCTTCTTTGACCCGACTTAAGAACCCACCCCGAACACCCGGAGAACAGAAATGCTCTTCCAGACTGGGTAGCGTCTCTACCAGTCCCTCGTAGAATCCCGGCAGTACATTGGAGGGTTTATCGATGAGTTCCTCCAAATCAAGACGCATGACAATGAGTTTGTGGCGTCGAATGCTCCAGTAATTGGGACCGCGTAATGTCTGGATTTTTAGAATTCTCATAGTTAGTGATGAAATCGGGGATGGTTCACAATGTCGGCAAGGAGACACAAATTAGGGATTGTGCAAAGTCTATTTTAGGAATTTCTGTAACATTACGTGACATCCTCCTACCCTGGATCTTCAGATTAGAGCGTAGACTTCCAAGTGTCGCGACTTAGATTGTCTCTACATTTTCGCGGTTCTCAAAAGTCCTTCACGTAATCGGGGGAGTCGTTTACTCTTACCCAGACAGGATTCACCCATTTTGAGTGGATGGTAAATCTTATCTAGTTTCCGACTGTTCAACCCCATCAAACTGTTCACTATGAACATTTTGCGGAAACGATTGGCAATTTTTGACCTTCGTAGAGACGTACCATGCTACGTCTCTACATCCCTGCTCTTGCCGTTATACATTAGCTGTTGATGGGCATTAATGCCCGTTTATAGACATGATAGCGATCGCCATGGCACAGAATATGTACTCGCAGGTTATGCAGACTAATGGGATCGGTGCTGCCAATATCCACCTGATTGGTATGAGACACGTCTCCGGGATCAATAATTGTCACCGTTCCTTTGCCCATAACCTGTAACCAACCATCTCGCTCAAAGATGATACAAGTATCTTCATCGATGCCGATTCCCAAGCGATCCGGGTGCATGGCGATCGCACTCATTAAGCGGGCGATACGATTCCGATTCAGAAAATGCTGATCGACGATCACTTCCGGAATAATCCCCAAACCCGTTGCCATATCGACTAAGGAGCGATTCGGGGATTCACCACTCCCGCCGCCAGCAATCATGTGATGACCCATCACCGCCGCACCTGCACTGGTTCCCGCTAAGGTAATCTCCCCTAAATGTACCCGTTGACAGACTTTTTCCATTAACGGGGTATCCGAGAGCAACCCGCACAAGCGCAGTTGATCTCCACCGGTCATGAATACACCCGTACAGGTTTCCACATACTCTTGTAAATAGGAATCCGACCCTTGAGCGCGATCGCGCACATCCAGGACTTTAATCTCCTTAGCCCCCATATCCTCAAAAATCCGCTGATAGCGATCGCCAATAATTGCGGGTTCTCGCGACGCCGATGGAATAATCGCAATTCGCGCCTCACCTGCACCCGACCGACGAAAAAAGGTTTGCAGGATCTCCCGTCCATGAACTTTATCTTCCGCACCACCAATAACAATGATGGCGGTTTTCGTCGATTGAGGCATTGTCGTCGCTTGGAATTGAGAGTCTAACTGCAGCATACTGTCGATATCGAGTTCGGGCATAAGGTGAGTTCAATTAATACTTGAGTATCGCGCTTGGCTAGAACTGTCACTTTATTACGATTTTGACTCTAGCTCAACTACTGGTTGAGGCTGTCCTGGGCAAGCTTCTCCCCAACGAAACACCATCGCGCTTGGCTTTGATCCGATGCACTCTACATCCGCCTAAATACGAGGAATCGATGGAAATGGTCACTTGTTTAGCTGCCAAAGAAGACTCACGCACGACACTGAGCCGTTCAGAGGAAATTGGCTGTTTCCTCATCATCATGGCAAATTATACCAATAATTACTTATACTATGGGTTAAGGTTGACCCTTTTTTGTCTTAACAGCTACCCAATTCTTGTGCGCTTTGATGTTGTCACACTGTTTCCGGATTTCTTTACCTCTCCCCTGGCGTCAGGACTGCTGGGTAAGGCATTGACTAAACAAATTGCCCAAGTACACCTAATCAATCCTCGTGATTTTGCCACGGATAAACACCGACGGGTTGACGATGAACCGTATGGGGGTGGCGTGGGGATGCTAATGAAACCCGAACCAATTTTTGCGGCGGTGGAGTCGTTGCCTAGATTACCTCGACAAGAGGTGATTCTGATGACGCCCCAGGGACAACCCCTGAACCAGCCCCTGTTGGTGGAGTTGGCGACGGGTTATGACCAGATTGTGATCATCTGTGGACATTATGAAGGTGTCGATGAACGAGTCTTGCAGTTAGTGACGCGAGAGGTATCGTTAGGGGATTTTGTCTTAACCTGCGGTGAAATTCCCGCACTCGCCTTGATTAATGGGGTGGTGAGATTACGTCCTGGAACCGTGGGGAAAGTAGAATCCCTTAAATCAGAGAGTTTTGAAGCCGGATTATTAGACTATCCGCAGTGGACACGCCCTGCTGAATTTCGCGGTTGGCACGTTCCAGATGTTTTATTATCGGGCAATCATCAGATGATTGACCAGTGGCGCAAAGACCAACAGATTCAGAGAACCCGGGAACGCCGCCCTGATTTATACGACAAATGGGTTAAGCAGGCTGAAAATCCGCCCAGTTCCAATATGTCAAAATGAAACTCAATTGGGATTAAATCCTTGCTGCTTTTAACTAGGCTTGTATGAAATCGCCTGAGTTGCTGAAAAACTTACCGACTCCTGTACAGATAGTGTGGCGACCCGTGTTGCTGATTTCTTTGGTGTTGCACGGTATTGTGTTAATTCTACCTGTTCCTTCTACCTGGGAAACGTCGGAACCTGAAGAACAAGTTAAGGTGACACAGTTACCTTCTCTTTCTACATCACCTGAGTCTTCAGTAAATTCCGCTGAGGAACCCAAAGCGGAAACGAGTCCAACGCCAAATCAACCGAATTCTTTCGTCTCAGCCTTTTCTAATCAACCTACGATTAACTCATTTCCTGACCCTATCCAACCGACTTCTGATCTCAGTCCTAGGATTGAATTTTCTCCAGGAATTTTGGAAAATCCTCAATCGTCACCCTCTCTATCATCCTCTAGTTCTAAGGATGAAACTCAGACGATTGAAGAAAAAAATACCAACACTACTGATCAGACCATAAATTCTGGAATTGATACCAATGATGACAATGTGGAAGATCCGCTGAAAAAATTCCTGACAAATTTTCCGTTTCCGGAAGAGGCGGCAATAGGTTCGTTAGGTATACTTACTGGAGAGGCAGATACATCGGCTCGTCATATCCAGCAACCCTTAGGTCAGGTGATTAAATACTATGGCAAGGAACTACCTGAGCGCAATTATACTCTAGCTAATCCGAGTATAGATGAACCTGACTTTAAGGTTTATCAAGTGTCTCAAGAGGATGTATCTCAATATCTGCACTTGGTTTTAAAGGGGGAAAATACGATAATTTTCCTCTCGGAAACCCAACTTGACCGGGCTGACTTAACTGAGCTAGGAGCGGAAACAGCCGAAGAGCGGGAATTAAAAGAGACGGTAGAACAAATTATTATTGCAGGTAAGTACGAAAAAGAATTAAGTGAAGGTGTCAAGAAAAAATTAGGCGACGGTAAATATAATCATTTAGGAACGGTCTATGAAAAAGCTACCGAACAGTTAGGCGATCAAATTGAAAGCAAAATTAAAGAAAAGGGCTTTAAAGTCCCTCAAGTGTTTCCTTTGGGAGAAGAGGGGATAATTTACAGTGTAGAAAAAAATGATTTTAAGGGCTTTATCCAACTCATCCCCACACAAGATGAATCGGGAACAGCCGTTATTAGTTTAGATGATTTTTCCTTTTAGTTTCTCAAAAAATTTAAGTTCCACTCTCAATAGCTAAGGAAACGCGATCGCCTCCCACATCCCGCATTTGAGCCAATACCTGAATCACTTGCTCGTAGGGCAATTGACTATCGGCTTGCAAGAAAACAGCCCCTTGAGGATTTTGGGATAAATAGGTTTGTATTTGCTCAAACAATTGCTCTTGGCTGACCGATTGATTACCGATGACCAGTTGTCCTTGTGACTTCAATTGTATAATTAAAGGAGTAGGCTTTTCCGGCGGCTGAGTTTGAGTATTTTCAGTATTAGGGAGTTGAACATTGACGCCTTCTTGAGTGGTTAACAGCATGGAAGTCATAACAAAAAATGCTAGAACTCCCATGATCACATTGAGCATAGGGATTAATTGAATGGACGGTATTGATGATTGGGTTCGCTGGGTTCTAAAACGCATCGTTGAACGATTTAAATAAACATGATCCTGTCACGGATAATTGAGATTAGGGCGACCCGTTATAATTGAGTAAAATGGTAGTTTTAATTGATGTAGGCGGATAACCCCTATCGGTTATTATTATGTAAATTGTTTTAACGACGTTCAATAGCAAGAGAGACGCGATCGCCACCAATTATTGTCATTTCTTTTAACAGTTTTTGCACATCTTCATAAGGTAAGTCTCGGTCTGCCTTTAAAACAACTGTAGCATTTTGATTTTGCTCTAGGTATGACTGGATTGTTTCAGACACCTGGTTAACGGTAATCACTTGATTATCCACTAAAATCTCGCCTTGGCGATTTAAGCCAATAACCAGAGTATTTCTAGTATTTGACTCACCACTAGCGGTTCCAGTACCCGGTAAACCAGGTAGATTAATATCCCCTAAGCGCTGACCTGTATAGCTCATTGATGTGATAATGAAAAATGTTAGCACTGACATCATCACATCCATTAAAGGAATCAGATTAACTTCAGGGATTGGTGAGTTCTTTTGCTTATTTCTAAACTGCATGAAATTCTAGGCGAGAATCTCCCAAAACCCAAATGGAATAAAAGTTAAACACATCTTTTTTGTATGACCGTTTACCGGGGTTCCCCAAACAACATTTTAGGATTGCAGTTCATCTAATTTGGCTCGCACTGCTTGGATATCTTGCCACATCAACCACTTTGGCTTACCCGGCTCTCGTGACGGATTCCGCAATAGGTAGGCGGGATGGAAGATTGGCATACACAGTCGCCCCTCCCATTCCATCCAAGTGCCACGAATCTTCGTAATGCCGCGCTTTTCAGCCGTTAACCCCTTAACCGCCGTTGCGCCTGTTAGCAAGATAATCTTAGGATCGACTAAGCGAATTTGTTCTAATAAATACGGTTTACAAGCTGCAACTTCGTCAGGAGTCGGTACTCGATTCCCAGGAGGGCGGCATTTATTCACGTTACAAATATAGACATCCCGTTCACTATCCAGTTTGACGGCGGCGAGAATCTTCTCCAGCAATTGTCCGGCTCTACCGACAAACGGTAAACCTTGCTCGTCTTCATTTTGTCCAGGGGCTTCCCCAATGATCATAATCGGAGCATGAACATTACCCCGCCCCACTACAGCATGGGTGCGAGTGGCGGCTAATTCACAGCGTTGACAAACGTTACAATGAGCTGCCAAAGACTCCATGGAGTCGTAAGTGCCAGGAGGAATCGGAACCTTGGCATCCGTCGGAATTAACTCCGGTTTGAAGTCACTGGGGGTAGAAGATGTCAGCCCTGACTGGTCAAAGAGACTGAGTTGTTCTGAGGATTCGTGGGACATAAATCTAAGCTCGGACAATCCGACTGCTTGTTGAATTGTCTCATATCCCGCGCTGAATCCCTGACTTGTGCAAAAAAATTGCCGATCTGAGGGGGTTGAGCTTAAGTTGACACCCATGGGCAATGCCGTACCCCTACAGATAACAGGCGTTACACAGTTTTTGCCGGACAAGCGAAATTGGCATCCCCAATTATCATCTTTTTGTCTTTTGGGATTGCAACTTGTGCCTCACAACCCATCCAGAAGACGCTACACCGAATGTTAACAGCAAACCCCCTGATGTCGTCGGTTCTGGAACGGGAACTGAAGTTACATTGTCAAAGGTTCCATTGAGAGGATTGATAAGCGCTGTCGGACTGAGTTGTAAACCAACTCCTGAAACGCCGGACGTAAAACTCTCTTGGGGATCTGTCGTCGTCAGACTAAACAGTTGTGTGCCACCAGGACTATCAAAAACCCGACTCGTGAGTCGATTCCCTACTACCTCAAATTCCAGAAAATAGCTGCGGTTTAAATCACTAAAAGCTCCCTCGATTTCATCTAAAACAATGGCTTGAGTACCAACAACTTTACTGAGCAATAGATCCCCATCAAAAAAATCAATTGTAGCGGCATAAGTATCAAACGTGTTTAAGTTTCCTCGGGCAAAGAGAACGAGTTGATCGTCAGTGGAAGCACTTGGGTTGAGGATAGCAGATACCTTCACATCTGTGAAAACCTGGTCGGTAATTCCCCAAAATCCTTGAACGGAACCCCCATTATTCGCACTTTTACTATCACTTAAGGTAAGAATGCCGTTCTCTGTACTCGTCGTAAACGTCGGCGACAACCCTGATGGACTGGTCAATCCTCCGGTGGTAACCGCATCGGGGTTAGGGAAAGAGGAGTCAAAATCATAAAAAAAAGACGCTTCAGCCGGGAGGTCGATTCCTAGTGAGCCTAGGCAGGTCGCTAAAACAAGCAAAGGATAGAATCCAATTTTTCTGATCCGGTTCATCGAAACTCCTTTGGGTCTCAAACCCTGTCTTTATAAGACAGCTTTACAATTAAATGCTGGTTTTTAAATGGATATAATCCCAGGAACCAGCAAAACCTGTAATAAGTCCCTTCGCTCACCTAGTCCAAGATGTCTTGGCATTACCCAACGCCTAACCAATTAGGCTTAGAGATAGTCCGAACTAGGGAAGTATTCGGAAGTCTGTACCAGGACTAGGCTCAAAAAGCTATTCACCTCTTACGTTGTCCAAACTGGCTTGGTCAATCCTTGTCCCTTTTAGGGCAAGGTTGGTGAACATGCTATCCTAAATAGTACTTGACATTATTTATCATAAGTCGCTAGGACGGGTTAAGGCTAAGTCGGCAAAGCAAGATATGATTGCCTACCCGGATAGTCCGACAATACCACATTTTCGCTTCCCAACTCACCCCAGAGACAGTGCGATGACGCTCCCTGTTCACTCTGCCGAACCAATGCGTTGAAAAATCGTTAGCATCACGGGTCCTAAAAGAAAATGATGCCCCAAGCATTCCATACCTACTACCCGACCAAATTGTTCGCGTTGCTCTCGACTATAGAAGCGAAGGTTATTAGAAAATAAGGGAATAGAAAGGGTCACTGTTTTGGTTCGACCGATGTAGTCAACCAGGTAAAAACGTCCCCCCTGTCGCAGAACTCGATTCACTTCAGAGAATACCTGTTGAGGTTGAGGATAATGCAGAAAACTAATGGTATTGAACACTGCATCAAATTGACCCTCAGCAAAGGGTAAAGACTCAGCATTTCCCTGTTTGAAAATAAGTCGCGGTCGATGCTGATTGCGCTGTCGGGCTTGACGCAGCATTTGGGCAGATAAATCAACTCCTGTACCCTGGAGAGTGGGAAACTGGGTGGCAAGGCGATGCAATAATCGACCCGTACCGCAACCGAGATCAAGCACATTCGGATTGTCCGGTAGTTCTATGTACTCCAACAACCGTTTGTGAACGGCTTGGTAGAAAATTGTGGTAAACAGCAGGTCGTAGTTCGGTGCCCACAGATCGAAAATCTTTTGTTTATTGCGATAAATTTCATACCAATTGGATTGAGTAGTGATAGACATAATTGGAAAAGCCTTGACCTGTTTCTCGCTGTTTATTTCCAAACTTTTGATAAATCGTATCATTTTTTACTCTAAGTTAGATGAATCCCCTATGTAGAAGAAACTTGACTTATTTCATTTTTGTGGTAAGATGCAATAGTTCATTTCTTATTAAAAAAATAAATAATAGAGCTATGGGCTTGGCACAATTATCAGAATCATCAGAAAAAATTAAAGTTGCAATAGTTTCCGAAAACGCCTCTTTAAAGATGGGTGGTGAAGCCGCACTACCCCTCCACTATTTTCGCTTACTTCGTAAGTATAATATTCCAGCCTGGTTATTGGTTCATCGCAGAAACAAAAAAGAACTTCAGTCATTATTTCCCGGTGAAATGGAAACTATAGATTTTATAGAGGATACATTTTTACACAGATCAATTCGGATATTAAAACGAATAGTACCAAGCGCAATTTATGAATTTTCCTTCAAGTATATCTTACTTATGGTGACTCAATACCAAGTTAAATATTTTTTGAAAACCCTGATTCAAAATCATGAAATTAATCTTGTTCATCAACCTAATCCTGTTTCTCCCAAAGAACCATCCCTGTTATTCAATTTAGGAGTCCCTATAATTATTGGACCAATGAATGGTGGCATGAATTATCCTCCCTCATTTGAGTTTATGCAAACTAAACAAGCTGAATATACTATGAATTTAGGACGTTTTGTTGCCGATTTACTCAATTTTTGGTTTCCCGGTAAACGAAAAGCGAACATATTAATCGTCGCCAATCAGCGTACCCAAAATTGCCTTCCTGTCAAAATACAAGGAATGGTGATGGAGTTGGTAGAAAACGGTGTAGAACTTTCGCTGTGGGAACCTAATTGTGAGTCTAACTGCAATCGTAATTATACCAAATTTATCTTTATTGGTCACTTAGTAGACTGGAAAGGTGTAAGGTGGTTGTTACTTGCCTTTCAGCAAGTAAGAGAGCAGGCTCCAGCATTTTTAGACATTGTTGGCAGTGGAAAGGAAAGAAACTGTTTAGAACAACAGGTTAGAAGCTTAGGATTAACAGATGCAGTTTCCTTTTACGGCAAGTTGACTCAGCCTGAGTGTGCCAAACGATTACAGGAGTCAGATGTTTTGGTTCTGCCAAGTTTGCGAGAATGCGGTGGTGCTGTTGTCCTAGAAGCAATGGCAACAGAAATCCCAGTAATTGCCACTAACTGGGGAGGACCTGCTGATTATATTGATGAATCCTGTGGAATACTAATTAACCCTACCTCTCCAGAAACATTTGTTAACGAGCTTGCCCAAGCAATGATAACCTTGGCTAAATCACCCGACTTGCGCCGTGCTATGGGTAAAGCTGGTCGTCAGCGCGTTATTCAACACTTTGACTGGGACGCCAAGATTACTCAAATGATTTCTATCTATCAAACTGCGATAGCTACTAGTAAATCAACCAATCAAGGTTCAGTTTGATGTTAATGTTTACGAAGTAAACTCGTCTACAGGGTCGATTCAGCAACCACATTTAGTGGGAAAACGTAAAAAAATTAAATATGATGCGGCTAAAATACCCCCACTATAATGGTTAATTTAGCAAAGGAAGATATTACTGGATAGAGAGCGTAAAATCGTGAAAACGTCCAAGCAACCGTTACCGTGGCAGGTGGGACTGGTATTAGTCGCTGGTGTCTTGGCAGTTTCCAGTGCCGCCATTTTTATTCGTTTAGCGAATACGGCGGCTGACTTGAGTGGCGTTGGATTTAGCCTGTTTCTGTCAGCTTCTCGCCTAACTCTGGCATCCTTATTAATAGTACCCACTTGGCGCAACCTAGGATCTAATCAGCTTAGTCCCGGTGCCTTCCATTATGCTGTGGGGGCTGGGATTTGTCTTGCCCTACATTTTGCCGCCTGGATTACGTCTCTATCCTTCACGTCAATTGCCGCTTCTACGACTCTAGTCACCACCAACCCAATTTGGGTAGCTTTGCTATCTTGGCTATGGTTCAAGGAAAAACCCTCTCGGTTAACCCTACTGGGAATTGGTATTGCCTTTATCGGCGGTGTCCTCATTGCATTAGGGGATCAAGAAACGGTTAACGTGAGTTCTAATCCCACCTTGGGCAATAGTCTCGCCTTAATTGGTGCTGTGATCGTCAGTTTGTATTTATTGTTGGGTAGAGAAGCCCAGCGGCGTGGTCTAGGAATTGGCAGTTATATTGCCATCGCCTATAGCACTGGCGCATTGGTTTTGTTGCCCTTACCCTTAATCTTTGGTGTTGGCTACCTGGGTTATCCGCGTGCTGTTTACCTTTATATTTTACTTATGGCGGTATTGCCTCAATTAATCGGGCATACTAGCTTTAACTGGGCAGTGCGCTGGATTTCTCCAACGCTGGTTACCCTAGCAATTTTATGGGAACCTGTTGTATCTGGTTGTTTGGGATATCTTGTTTTTCAGGAACTCCCCGGACGCTTTGTATTAGTGGGTGCAGCCGTTCTATTAGGAGGCGTTGCGATCGCGGTTTTTGGCGCTAGGGCAACTTATGTTGAAGATGGGGGAACTTAAGGACAAGAAAACCAGTACATTACTTAATTAGTCCATGCCTTAATTCTTGGACTGGGCTTTTTGGCGCTTTCTGGAATACTCTTTTTTAAACAAGCCACCAAATCCTAGGGCTAAACCTGAACCCAGGATAGTCAGGGGTTCGGGGACGGTAGCAACAAGAGAATCTGCCGCAAAATCAACCTCTTGGGGTCCTCCAACTGTCAAGGATACTGATTCTGCCCTACTGAAATCCGTAGCCGCAAAATTGTTAAACGCATTGAAATTGAAGATAGCACTCCCTTCACTCAGTCCTGTCTTCGTCAGGCTTGCCATATCACCGTCACTGTCTGTCACGTCTAATGCTAGCTTTGCCGTCAAATCGACACTGTCAATATCTAAACGGAAGAACTGATTCATGCCTCCCCCAGTTAGATCAGCATTCAGAGGACTGGTGTCGGTTCCATCCCATGTAAACACCGTTGTACTTTCAATTCCAGCATCGTTGCTAACGGTTGCAAAACCGTCTACTATGCTTACAATCGCACCCAGATCCGGGTCGTCAAACTCATTCTCATCTATTGTTAATTTGATCTTGCGCTCTCCACCAATTATGTTGTTATCTCCATTCATCATAGTGTTCATCGCCATAGTATCAGGACTACCCAGGACTTCGACACTTTGATCAACCGTGTTAAAATCATCAATTGTCACCTGGGCGGCTTGAGCTTGACCCACACCCAACACGAATGTCCCAAGTGCTAAACTAGGAATAAGGTATCTATTCATTTTTTGCTGCTTCATGAGATTTTAAAAAATTATCAACTCATACCGCTGCACGGAATTCAAATTTTAAAATGCTTGTCTTGCCAAGATTTAATGGGGTTTGAATAGTTCCGCCGCGTTGTACTAATTCGATTTAATCTAAATCTTTGGCATAAGTTATCTAACTTTAGGAGTGTATAGATGAGAAATATACAATAGGTTACAATTTTATTCATTCAAGAACAAAGAAAAAATTACGACCTTAGGAGGTTGAAGCCAGGTAAGAATTGGGAGACGAACGGAATAATTAGGGGCTGCTGAATAAGTCTTGTGGTGGGGAGAGGCAATAGGGAACACCTCGGCTTACCTCGACTCCGCTCGGTAACACGCTCGGTGTGGAATATGCAATGGGCAATGGTTTTAACATCTCGACTTCGCTCGATGTTGACCCTCTGTCGAGGTAAAATTTGGTGCTGTTGTCGGCGAAAATTCCAGGATGCAAGACGGTTATAGTGTAAAAACCTGGCACTTGTTGGGTCGAAAAATGGCTGGAAACCCTTATCTGGTCTACCTTACACGCTT